>WGNN01000120.1 GCA_016124515.1 bacterium | reverse complement strand
ATTCGGGCAATTGTTTTACCAGCTCCTTAAACACCGTAAGGCCGCCGTAACCTGAGTCGAAAACACCTATGGGACCGGGTTGTTGCATTGGGCAAATTAAATGCTTTATTAGTAAAATCTACTCATTGTCCTGTACTTGGGCCTTTTTATTGGAGTTGGGTCATTCTCTCGTCTCAGGCAAGTTCTACCCTTATTATATTCACGGGGCAGTTTTTTGCGGCCAAAAGATTGGCATCATACTCCTCATTATTTACGGTTGCTACAAACATGCCTTTTCGGTTTTCGCCGCCTATTAGGGTGCTTCTGCCATCTTTTCGCGAAATGCGCCAGCGTTCAGGGTGTGCTTCCACACAGCCATTGCAGCCTATACATTTGGCTCGTTGGTAGTGTATTCTCACCATTATTCGGCGGTTGATACCAATTTGTAGATTTTGTCTGAAGGTCTTACCATTTCGCTCACCGGAATGGAAAAAACCGCGCCTTTTTGTACTTCATCCACACTTTTGTTGTCCACGCGTATTTCTGCTACCTGTGTTTTTATTACACCTGTAGTGGGTCCGGTTATTAGTATTTTGTCGTTGCGTTTCAGGTTGTGCGTTTCCAATTGAAACTCGCCCACACCAATTTTGCCGTAGTATTTCAAGCCGCGCCCCAGGTATATTTTCTTTTCAGTGGCTTTTGAACCGTAGGAGTCGTTCCACTCGCCCAGTTTGCGGCCCAGGTAGTAGCCGTCCCAAAAACCGCGGTTGTAAACGGTGGCCAGTTCGCGCATCCACTCATCTACTTTTTCACTTGTATAGTCATTATTCAGCACGGCATCGGCGGCTTGGCGGTAGCAACTTACGGTGCTGTGCACATAATCAGCCGAGCGGCCACGGCCTTCAATTTTGAGTACCTGCACACCGGCTTCTATTATTTTGTCTAAAAATCCTATGGTGCACAAATCCTTGGGACTCATTATGTATTCATTGTCTATTTCAAGCTCTATGCCTTCTTCCAAATCGGTTACCAAATAGGTGCGGCGGCAGTTTTGTATGCAGGCGCCTCGGTTGGCTGATGCGTTGTGCGAGTGCAAACTCAGGTAGCATTTGCCCGAAACCGCCATACACAAGGCGCCGTGGGCAAAAATTTCAATACGCACCAAATTGCCCGACGGACCGGTGATTTGGCGGCGCTCTATTTCGCGGGTGATGCCGGCCACTTGTTGCAGGGTGAGTTCGCGGGCAAGCACCACCACATCGGCAAACATGGCATAGAATTCTACCGTTTCTATATTACTTACATTGGCTTGGGTGGACACATGCACCGGAATGCCCACTTTGTGCGCGTAGGCCATAGCGGCGTGGTCTGAGGCTATAATAGCACTAACTTTTTGTTTATGGGCTTCGTCTATAATGCGGCGCATCAATTGCATGTCGTGGTCATACAATACGGTGTTGAGCGTCAGGTAGGTTTTTACGCCATAATCCCGGCACTGTGCCACAATTTGGGGCAGGTCGTCAAGGGTAAAATTGGTTGAAGAACGCGCCCGCATGTTCAACTGTTCTATACCAAAATATACCGAATTGCAGCCCGCATGCAGTGCCGCACTCAGCGACTCGCGCGAGCCTACAGGTGCCATTATTTCTACCTTGTTGTTCATTATAAATTTTCTTGCAATTGTTTCCATTCTTTGGCCACTTCGGCGGCATAGTAGCCCAGCATTTGTTGGTACAGCGAGGCTATAAATTCGCTATCCATATTATTTTCTATAGCAAATTGTTTTGCCATAGCCACAATTTGCGCTTCGCGATCAGGGTCTTTTGCCCGGGTAAGGTGGGTTTTGCAGGCTGCCGCTTGTTTTACCAGTTGCAGCCGCTTGAGCAACAGGCCGAGCAACTCATGGTCGGTTTGGTCTATTTGCAACCGTATTTGCTGCAATGCTGCTTCCGGGGTCAACTGTGTTTGCTCCTCTGCCACGCTCGTGTTTGTATGAACCCGCAAAATTACATGCGGTTGAAATAAAGCTACTGAAGTTTAGGGGCAAAATATAATATGCATCCCGAATCTCTTATAAAACAAAAAGCCAAATCCGAAAGCTTACGTATTCAGACATGTTCAAGATTCGCCGATTTCTTCAATATTGGGGCCTATTTTTTATGCAATTAGGACGGCTCTTTTTCTTTTTAGTGGAGAAACAATTGAAATTCCGCCCGGAACAAAAAGCTGTATGATCTCGTCTTGACGAGAGAGTTTTTTTTGTTCAGTCTCGCCTTGGCGAGATTGACTTTTTGGTACTTTTTGGTCAAGCAAATGCTTTAGCATTCATAAGCACCTTAAAAAAACAAACAGACTGCCGCGCATAAAAAGTACAAGAAAGGAGCAACGAGCACGACTTTCAGTCGGTTAGCTCAAAATTTGACTTTGGAAAATTTGAATTCAAGTCAAAATCCTATCCAGTCCGTATATCTTGCTGTAAGTGAAGCGGATAGCTGATGTTCAAAGTACGGGGAAGTTGTGTAAAGGCTTGAAAAACAGATGAGTTTCGAACTTCGAAACTCTAGTAAAGCTATTTATTCAGGCAACATTTTGCGCTTGTTCAGCAGGCGAAGGCTTGCAGGTATTTGTTGATGTATTGCTCTTTTAGCTTGCTTTTATATTGCATGATGTAGCGTGGATGTTCCAGTGGCAGCACCTTGTCAAAGTACTTTTCGCTTTGGTTGAGTTGCTTTAGAAAGGTGTAATTTTTACCTGTTCCCCAGCAAAATACCACTTGGGTTTCAAGCCCCATTTCTATCATTTTTTCGATTGATTTTTTAATAAATGGGGTAACCGATTGTTGCAAAGCAGGCATATCGTAGTAGTTGCAATTTACTTCGCTTCCTTTGGCATTGGTCATCACAAAACCCAGCGGACATACGGAGTTGATGAAAAACCGTTGGTAGAATTTTTCGGCACCGCCAAAAGCATCAATCACCTCATACACAAACACGCTCGATGGCTCGTGGCTGTGCAAGTTGCCCGCTGCAATTTGGCAATGCGATTCGAGCCTTTTCGGGTCGGTAAATGGTATGCCGGTTAACCCTGCCCCGTGCCTGCCCGGGTTGATACCCAATATGAGTTTTCTGCTTTGCTTGTCGTGGTAGTATTTGTGGTAAAACTGATGGCAAAGCGCATTTACCAATTCACTGCCTGTTTCTTTAAAGGGGTTCATTACACGAACGCCTTTGGGCAAAGTTGCCTCCAATGCAAGTGTATCGTTGAATTGCAATATCTTGTCGGCCAGTGTCATAACGGGCTATAGGGGCAAAATACCATTGCCCGTTTTTCTTAAAGTTTGATCAGGCGGTGGCGGTCAAGCTGTCCGTTGCATTCTATAGTGAGTATATAGGTGCCTTTGGCCAACTGCGAAACCACCACTTCGTTGCTGCCGGTAAGCACTTTTTGTTGCATAAGTTCCTTGCCGTTAATGTCAAGTATTCTCAACACGGCTTCGGTATTGGGTTGGTCTATAATGACCCGGGTAAATGTGCCCGCAGGATTGGGAAATACCACCGCTATTTTTTTGGTTTCCGCCGCCGGCGAAATGCCATTGCTTGGGTCGGTGTCATATACCACGGTTTCAATTTGTGCGCTTGCTGCGTTGCCTTTGTTTATGCCCCACACGGTGTTGGTCACACTCACATATTTCATCACTTTCAAATCGTCAACATACCAGCCAATGCCGCTGAAGTATCGGTCTGTTACAAACCTGAACCGCACCGAGATTTCTTTGCCGGCAAAGGCATCAAGATTTACTACCGTGGTAATAAATCCACCACTGTTGCCGCTGAAAAGGCTTCTGCCATTGAGCGGTGTGGTGTTGTTGTTTACCACTTGGTTGTTGTAGCCGTTTTTAACAAACATGTCTTTGGCGTCAATCCAGTTGGTGCCGTCTTCGGTAAATTCTACCACACCGCCATCGCGACCGGTATTGGTGTTGTAGTACTGTTGAAACGACAAAATTTCGCCTGCGTGCACAGTGCCTATGGTAAAAATGAGGCTTTGGTCGGAGTTGCTGAATGAGTTTCGTACAAACCAACAAGCATTGCCTTCGGCTTTGGTGGTGGTTTGTATGTTCCAGGTATCGCTGCCCACATCGCTTTGGGTGGTCCATCGACCACCGGCTTGTTCGGCGCCATCGCTCACGTTTACCTGGGTGTAGGCTCCCGGTTTTGGTTTGGTGCTGTAGTGGCATTCAATGCTGTTTCCGGCCGGAAGTTCATCAATGGTCATGCTCAGTATATTGCCATTCACGGTCCATTTGCAATCGCTGCTTGCGGGGTCAAAAACCAATTGTGTGGGAATGGTGTCAACCACCTCCACATTGGTGTAGCTCTCGTCGGCAAGGTTGGTTATTTTTATGGTGTAGTCCAGTTGGTCTTTTTCGTTGATTTGCTCCAAAGCTGTTTTTTCTATTTGCACAAAACCGCGGAATTTGGGCGGAATCTGAAAGCCGTTTTTCCCATCATTGATATTGTTCACATCACCGCCATCGGCATCCCAGCCCAGTCCGCGCTTGGCAAAGGCGGTCCAGATGAGTTTTTCGTTTTTGCCGCCGTTGTTCAATTTATCGGCCAGCAAAATGGCGTCTCTGCCATCAATAAATCCGGGGTTGCAGGGTTGTAGTTTCAGTCCGTCTATTACCAATTGCACCGCTATATTGTTGCCGCCGGTACCGTTGTATATATCGGGGTCGTAGCCATATTGGTCAATAAAAGCCCAATACATATCCCATAGCATGGCGCACCACACCGCTCCAATACCGTGCGATTCAGCGTATTTGCCAATGTCGGTGTATTTGTACAAACTTTTGCTAAGGTCGGTAGTGTAGGGGTAGGGTCTTATGCCATTGCCATTTACTCCTTCGCGTTTCAGGTAGGTGCCAATACCGCGCACATCGCTGCCTTTGTCATCGGCTTGTTGGGTCATTACCAGGCAAAAGAAGTCGCTCCAGCCTTCGCCCATTTGCTCGTAGCTCTGCAGGCAATTTGAATTCATGGCACCGCCGGTAAGGCGGGTAGAAATACCGTGGGTGTATTCGTGGGCAATTACGCCGTTGTCAAAGTCGCCGTCGAGTCCGCTTGTTGCCGAGCTGTCGTAGAGTGCCACTTCAAATGATTTGCTCAGCGATTCGTTTTTAAGGCTAAGCCCCAAACTACGCTGTATCATTACCGAAGGAATGGTGATATCGCTTTCGGTGCCATCTCCATCCATTTCTGTTACGGCGCGGTAGTCGGTATAAATCATTACCGCAAGGGCTCCGGCTTTTTGTGCGTTGCGAACCTTGTCAACATAGTTGCAACTGCCACCCCGCTCTATCAAGGCAATTTTTCCGTTCAAATCGGTGGCATTTTGCAGTTCGTTGCAACCCACGGTGGGGGTGCTGCTACCGTCATTTACCAATACCAATTGGGCCTTAATGGGATCTTTGCCCAAGGCGGGGCCAAATTTTGATGCGGTGACAGCAAAAGTGCCTGCGCTTGACGAAGGGCTGTAAACATCTACCGCAATGGTGCCGCTGCTGGTTCCCCACAAATACATCTGCATTCTTGGGTTTGAGCCATCGGTAGGTGTGGCAAAATTGGCATTGTCGGTTCCGCCACCATCTTGTGCATCGGCAAATACGTAGTCGCCGGCGCCGGTGCTTGACCTGCCATAATTATTCGTTTGGAAGTTGCCACTCTTTTCGTCAAAACCGTAGTGGTACCACACATCGTGCATAAAGTTGTTCCACACAAAAAGGTTGGTTATAGCGGCATCAAGGTTTGAGTTGTTGTTGGCGTTTTTGCCAAAGGGAAAATCGAAGTTGAGCGTGCTGCCTCCATCGGGGCTGTAGCCTCCTGAATTGTTGTTGTCGCGGTCTTCGCGGGCGAGCACATTATTTCCTTGGGTTATGGTGTATTCGGCGCCTTCTTTACCATTGATATCCTGCCAGCCATAGGGCGATGCCAGCGTGTCGGCAATGTTTTCCAAAATAACCCTGTTGCCGTGGTTGGGGCTTTCTACTCCTATGGGAAAGGCATTGTATTTGGCGCCGTCGCCGCCTCTTTTGTTGGCTGTATAGCCCGGCACAGCGCCTTTGGTAGTTACTGAAACAGAGTGTTTGTGGCTTCCTGAGGGCGCACAGCTAAGCATCCAATCGTATTGGCGCATTACTTCTCCTGTGGTGGCCGAAATGATGGTGTAATACCAGTGGCTTTCGTTGGGCAAGAGCATGCTCACCGACCAGCTGGGCTCCAGAGCATTGC
This sequence comes from bacterium, assembly GCA_016124515.1. Classification (GTDB taxonomy): domain Bacteria; phylum Bacteroidota; class Bacteroidia; order CAILMK01; family JACPUW01; genus JACPUW01. Next base: position 16,625 of record WGNN01000120.1, on the reverse strand, counting down.
CATTTTGTACGTAGGTTTTTTTGATGCGAATTACTTCAGGCGAAAGGCTCGAATCCCTGAGTTCATATTCGTTTGCGGCGGTTTCTGTCCAATTCAGTTGGGTGTTTGCTGATTTGCTGTTTACCGAAAGGGTATTGAGAAAGGCAGTGAAGGCAGCATCGCGGTTCATTTGGTGGTCGGGTGCCTGCAACATGGATTTTTCTACAAATGAGTGGTTGTAGCTTACCACCACGCCATTTTGCACATGTGCGCCAAAGTTGGCTCCGTCTATTTCCAAGCCATTGAAGGTTTGGAAACCGTAGGCATGCCAAACGCCGTTGTGGTCGTCTTCAAATTCTTTTGAGATGGTAAAAGTGCCATCCTTAAATACGTAGTGGTCAATGGTTTGAAGTAAATGCGGAAACTTGTGCACCATATTTTGGGCCGATACACTGCCAAGCATGACAAGAGCCATCAAAATGGCTGTAGAAAAACGTCTCATGAACCTTTCGTTAAAACTTTACAAAGAATTGGTAAACAATAATACGCAGCAACCAATTGGTGAGGCCTTGCATGTGACTTAAAAATTGCCAATTGCTAGCTTTGTACTTTGTTGGCACAACGTAGGAAAGGCGAAGGAAAACGGGGAAATGGTTAAGAGAACCAACTTGAATTGAGATACGAGCCATGACACAAGAAATGGAAAATGTACTGGACAAGCTGTTTGCCTTGCGAAAGGAAGGGGCAGATTTTGCCGGGTTGCGAGCTTATTTGGCGCAAGAGCAATTTGATGAAGCCACCATCAATGAGCTGATGCGAGAATTTAGCCACCGCGAATTGGAGGAGTTGGAAGTAGCACAAAATACGCTTTCGAAGCGGGTGGTTTGGGTGCTGTGCGGCGCTTTGGTTTTGGCCGCGCCGGCGCTTTGGTTTTGGATTGACGCTTCTGAAACTTTATCCCAAAGTGGCCTTCATTGGCTGGCCGCTTTGCCTTTGCTGGGTGCCGTGGGCGTGTATCTCATATTCAGGCACAATACGCAAAAGAGCAGCCGGGTAGGTTCGCACACGCGGTTCAGGGCTTAAAAATCAACTTTCTTCATCCCAGGCAAAATCATTTGATTTAGGCATGTCCAACAATTTTTGAGCGTATTCGCCGGGCAGGGTACACAGGCGGCGCTCACGCAAATTGAGCCAGGCACCATATACTTCCACCTCGCAAGCCAATACCTCGTTGGCCTTGTATATTTTGTGCAAAATGCGCCACCTTGAAGCATCTTTTCTGCCGCCTTTCAAGAGCGTTTCTATGTGGATGATTTCATTGAGACCCACTTCTTTTTTATACACCAGGTTTTCTGAGAACAAAATGGGACCAACGGCCAGTTCACGCATTTTTTGCATGCCCATGCCCAGGTTTTGTAAGAGTTCAACACGGGCGTGCGAACAAAAATCGGCGTAGGCAGAGTGGCGCAAATGGCCGTTCATGTCAACATCGGCCCAACGCACGCGGTATTCAAAATTTTTCATATAGATATTGTTCGTCTTCTATTATTAAAAATTAGTTGATGAATTTATAGTATTTATTGGCCTTATCGCTTGCTACATTCAAAATAAACAGGCCTTTCAAGCTCGATACATCAATACTTGTTTGGTTTTTCATTTGTCCAGTCATTACCACTTTTCCGCTCATATCTATAATTTGCCATTGCGCGGCGGGGCTGTTTTGCAGCATCAACAGGGAATTCACTCGGGTTATTTGCAGGTTTTGTAAGTGGTTTTCTGCTAAGCCAACCGCGTATTGGCAAGCCTTCAACTGCCGCACCACCTGCTGCCTTATGCTATCCAATAGTTGGTAGGTGTAGTTGCCGGGGCATTCGGTTTGGCAGCCGCTGAATACACCTTCTTTGTGGCCGTCGCGGTGGCCGCAAATTACAGGGAGCATAAAACCGCTAGGCGAGCCAACCGGGTGAAAGGAATATTCGAGCGGTTGCAGGTTTTCCTTTTTCACTTTCCAGGCTACCAATTGCCTCAGCGTGCCCAACATGGTGTCGGTAGGTGGTTTTTCAGAGTAGTTGCCAATGAGACAAACGCCCATGGTATTGCTGTTTTTACCGCAAAAATGCGCTCCTTTCACGTTGTCGTCAGTTATGCTGCCTTGGCCGTCGCGACCCGCCCACAATACGCCATCGGGCGATATGAGGTAGTTGTAGCCCACATCGTCCCAACCGTTGTTGTTTACGTGGTAGAGGTAAATGTTGCGCACCGCCATCAAATAATCGGTTATGCTGTTGCTGGTGGCGCTGTGGTGAATGATTACATGCTGCACCTGTGTGGCAATGGGGTTTGGCTTGGGTGGTGGCAGGTCTTTGCGCCAAATGCTTTGGTCAATAGCTGCGGGCATGTTGCAGTCGCCTTTTTTGTAGGCCAAGGCCGCTAATTGCGCTGCTACTTTTGATTTGGTAATGGCGCGGTAGCTGGCTCTGTAGCCTTGCAGTATGATGGAAATACGTCCGTTTTCGGCTGCTACCAAGCGTATTTGTTTTTGCGTGGGCTTGCATAGTACAAGCTGCGAAACACCACTTTCCAAATGCTCATTTATTTGTATAGCAATGGTTTCGACTTCGGTTTCAAGCCAAAGCGATTGGCCTTGGAGCATGGAAAAGGAAATAGCGGTTGTGCTATCGGGCAAAACAAAGGTGGTATCGCCTGAAAAAGTGATTTTGTGGTTGTAGATGGCCTGAGCCAAAGATGCATTTGCTAGCGTAGGCAGTAATAAAAACAGGGAAAGGAGCTTGTGAATCAATAGATTGGGCTTTCGGATTTCTAATAGTTAATGGAGAGGGAGCACCGGGTTTAGTCGCCGCCGCAACTGCTGCACGACGAACAAGAGGAGCAGGAAGAACAAGATGAACAGGAGCTCGAATCGCTATAGTCGCTGTCGCCGCCAAACCAGCCGCCATCATCACCGCCGCTGTCGTGGTCGCCGCTGTCGGCATCAATATCATCAAAACCCTGCGTTCTTGTATCCATGTCGGCATCCGGATCAAAAATGGCGCTGTCGCCGGCATCTACACCTTCATCACCTATGTTGCCCAGGTAATCGCCCTCGTCGCCAATCAAATCGGTATCGTGTATGTAAATGTGGTTTTGGTGCGACATAGACGACCACAAGAAGGTGTAAAACATGAAATTGTCGTAATTGTGGTAGCCATAGTACATGCCGTGGTTGTGGCTGTCGCGGTTAAAGTGGATATCGGCTGATTTGGATGGCTTTTGGTCGCTCACAAGAATTTTGCGTTTTACGTGAAGCTGCACATCGTCCACTTTCATAAATGATTTAACGGCTTGTTGCAGCTCGTTCAGCCAGTTTTCAAAATAGGCTTGTTTTTGTTTGGTAAAGGCATCGTACTGCTCCTGCGTGCTGAAAATATCGCGCATTTTGCTTTCCACCTCCGCTTTGTCATTACCCGCAAAATCGTTGAGCAGTCCACTCACTTTCATTTCAATGGGATATGCACCCACGGCATGCGTGCGGTTGATGGCAATCTCAATCAGGTATTTGAAATGGGCATCTTCATGCTCCAGCACGAGTTCCAGTTTTTCAAAGTGGCTCGACATGGCCTCGCCCAGCTCCAAATCGTATTGTTCCAGAGCCTCTTTCAGGTCGTCGGTTTTACCTTCAGTGTCCAGGTAAAAGTCAATATTGTCGTGCGAAAGGCGGATGATATTGTTGATTTTAACCGCTCTGAAACATCGGTTGAGTTGCTGCAGAATGGCTACAGCGGCGAAGGTTTCTTGTTCAACCTTGTCTGATACCGCGCCTGAAGTGAGAAAATACAGGAGTTTTTTAAAAGCTTTCTCGGGTTTTACTCGTTCTATTTTGGTGAGCTCCGAGGGGTCAATGGTTAGTTTTCCTTCAAAATACATAGGTTGTTATTTAGTTGCTGCATGCGCCGCATTGGGCATCGTTCCACTCGTTTTGGGCATAGCTACCCCAAAATTCAGCAGGTGGTTGCCCAAAATTGATAATATAAAGTTGTATGGTTTTGGCATAATTGTGCCGGTTTTCTTGCTCGGTACCACCCGGCGAGTGGTGTATAAACCGCCCGAAATGTTGCCGGCAAAATGCCGCGTACTGCCGTGTGAAAAGTATGAACTCGTGCCAGGCCCAATCTACTATAAGCGATGGGCTGAGCTTTTGCCCACTATGGTGTATGAGCCACAAAAAGCGGAGACATTCTACCAAACAAGCTTTGGCGGTTGCGCTATCGCATTGGCAGGCATCAGCAATTTTTTGCAGCAAAAGTGGCTGTTCTTCTGTCAGTTGCCTGGCAAGTGTTTCTGCAACATAGCTGTGGGATGTTTCTTTCATAAAGCTGCGGCGAGCAAGGGTAAATAATGCATAAACCGAGGGCTCGATAAATTTGAAAATTGCCTTACCATATTATTTTTTCCTTGTTCAAAAAAGCAGCAATTCCCCTTTTGCAATCTTCTGTTTCGCGGGCGCTTGCATTGCTTTGGGCGGCATAGTCAAGTGCTTCGGGGCCGTGCATGCTTTGTATGTTGGCTATCATGCGTTTGGTTAGTCCCAGCGATTCGCCCGAACATTGGGTTATGAGTTTATGAGCAAAATAAGTTACATGTTCATCAAGTACGCCCGCCAAAACAATTTCATTCACCAGGCTATGTTCAAGGGCTTCTTCGGCGGTGAGCAACCTGCCGCTCAGCAACAAATCCTTGGCTTGTTTTTCATTGACCCTGCGCAACAAAAAGAACATGACTATGGCAGGTACAAAACCAATTTTCACTTCGGTATAGCCAAATTTGGCTTCGGGTACGGTAAACACAAAATCGCACACGGTGGCAAGGCCGCAACCGCCGGCAATGGCGTGGCCTTGTACTTGTGCAATAACCACTTTTTGGCTCCAGTAAATTTGTTCAAAAAGACTTTTCAAGTGGCTGCTGTCGGCGTAGTTTTCATCAAAACTGTTTTGTTGCAGCTCCTGCAGGTAGGCAAGGTCGGCACCCGCACTAAAAACTTCGCCATTGGCTTTGAGCACTATTACCTTGCAGTTTTTATCATTTTCTGCTTGGCTAAAGGCTTCTTTGAGCTCGGTAACCATTTGGCTGTTAAGGGCATTTCGTTTGTCGGGTCGGTTCAGGGTTATGTAGCCTATGCGGTCGTGGGTGTGGTAGGTTATCAGGTTCATATCAAAAATCATTTACAAAGGCACCATCTCGTTGCACAAAATGGGCATGGGCAAAGTTGGGGATTATCTTATTAAATTAATAATCCCAGTTCTAGTAAATTCTTGACCTGCGCTACTCCTGAAATTCATTATGTAGTAATAAGTGCCTAAAGGAACATTTTCACCCTGAGAGTCTATGCCATCCCAAACTTCAAGGGGGTTGTGGCTTATACCAAGTACTTGTCCCCAGCGCGAAAAAATGGTTGCACTGAACGAATCGACGCCAAAGGTGCCAATGGCGAAAATATCGTTGATTCCATCACCATTCGGGCTAAAGGAATTGGGAATAAATACAAATGTTTCTGCCTTAATTTCAACCGGGTTGCTGGTGAGCACAGCTTGCATGGTGTCAGAATTATATGTTGCACTTATGCGATAGGTATAAGTTTTTCCTTCTTCCGGATTAATAGCAAGATTATTAAAAGTATCCGTTGTTGATGTTACATTTTTCCATTTTCCATTCTCATAGTTTTGTATTGAAAAAGGGCCTGGATTTTTGGTATAAGTAAGTGGTGTATTCCAATTAAGAACCACCCAGCGGTCGTTGTTATTTTCTGCGGTTAAAAAAATGCTTGATACTATATTACTCGGTGCGGAAAGGCGTCCACAACTGTCAATAGCCCGCAATTTATAATAATAAGATTGCTCTATTGGAGTAACACTTTGGCGATAGAGCAAGCCCGAACGCGAGGTAAGAGTATCTAAAGTTTTTTGTGAATTGTACAATTCTTCAATCACCAGATCTCGTGCCCATGAGACATCTGCATATCGTATTTTAAGACTGTCGGGTTCAGAAAAAGACACGTAATGCATCACCGGCTTAAACGATGCAGAAACACCCTGTGTCACCTTTATAGTCACAGAATCTTTACTTATACATCCGTTGTTGGCGTAGAGTTTTTGAACCAGCGTAAAAGTTCCGGTTGTATCAAAGAACCTGAGGTTGTTTTCATTCTGTAGCAGCAAACCATCATTCCAGATATATTCCAGCCTTCTGAATTCGCCTGATGATTTATTAGTGAAATAGACCGTATCGGGAGCACAAATAAAAGTATCAGAAATGCTGAAACCAGCTTTGGGAGCCTGGTTTATTTTAATTAGGTTTCGTTTGTAGAGGGTATCGCTACAAAAGCCATTGGAGAAAACAAGTTTTACAGAGTAAACGCCGGGTTGGCTAAAAGTAATATTGGGGTTTTGTTTTGTGGAAGATAATAGCAGGCTGCCATTCTTATAAAAATACCATTGCCAGGACTTGCCTGCCGAAGTTGATGTGTCGGCTACTGACTGGTCGGTGAATGACACTTTTGCCCATTGACATCCTTGGGTAATACTGGTATCAAACAAGGCAACAGGTTTTTTGATGTATCCAAAATAGTCCCATCGCCAGTTGGTAAAACCGGTTTCTGTTTTACCGCTCGCACGGATAAAATAATCACCTGATGCGGGAAGCCCGAATGTTGGATTCTTACCCGTGAATGAGTCTATTACAGCCGAATCGGGACAACTTAAAATATACCATTTGAATTGGGTGAAAAAATCAGGGCTCTTGTTGCGAATATGTACTTTTCCGTCTTGGCAAGTGGTATTTACGGTATAATTAATGCGAGGAACCGTGGGTTGTGGATAAAAATACAGATCCGGTAAATAGTCATATTTGCGGTGAGCGGGCTGTACAATTTCGACATCAGAAAGTACAAACCCAACAGAATCTATTGGCTTATCAGGGAAGCGGATTTTAGCTAAGAAGTTACGATATGTAGTAATTTTCCAGACACCAATTTTCTTCCTGAAAGTGTCGAGTTGGCCGGTTACATAAATTTGCCCGTTGGGCACCAATACTGTTTGGTGGTTACCTTTATAAGCTAAGATAGTATCATTTGAGTTATCCAGGCGCACTTCCTGTTTTTCACCTGTGCGGATGTCATAGCGCCATATTTTAATGTGAAATTTATCATGCGAATTCCCCTTTTTGCCTATCCAGTAGGTAGTGTTGTGTACAACGCTTGTATAAACAAAAGTACCATTTGGAGAAAAGGCAGTATAATTAGTTAGTAGTAACCTTTCGCCCTTAAAAAATGGCGACATATAAAAGCTATCAAGTACACTTACCTTTTTAATTTCATGCAATCCTTTTTTTAATTGAATAAGCAGTAGAAAGGATTTTGATTCACTTGAAGTCCAGGTTTGATTTATATAGTCAACACAATACAATAAACTGTTGCCATCGGGGCTTACCTGCACCACTTGCCCTTTGGCAGACAAGTAATGAGGCAATGGCAAGGTAGTAACCTTCGGTAGGTTGAAAGCCAGTTGCGCATGGGCCTTGAATTTTTGCGCATGGTAAGAGCTTATAAAAATGGTGTCTGATTCGGCAACCCTTATTTCGCGTTTATCATATCGGGGCTGCAATTGAAAATATAACCACACGGTGTCCTTATCAGGAAAATGATGCATATTTCGTATTTTCTTATGGTATATATAATGGGGCGGAGCCGCTACCGGTAGCGCTTGTACTGAATCAATATCCACCTGATTTACCGTGCCATGTTTGTTTTGCCGGTAGTGCATAAATACTGTGTACGGATTAAAAGAGGTCATTGCAAAAGATGGTTGACCGGGGTCTTTCATACTCAATAATCCTTGAAAGTCAGGCACTCTGAAAATGGTATCACTTAGATTAGAGGATAGGCTGAGTAATACCGTATCGGTATTAGTTATGCCATCTGAGGCTGTAAACAGGTAGTGTCCGGTGCTGTCATTTATCACGCACCCCGCGGTCATAAATGAAAAATAATAAGTGCGGAAAATATCTTCATACTCAATCCAGCGCTTAATACGGGGTGGGTCATAGCTGAAATCCCAGAGTCCATTGGCACCGTGGTCACCAGCCCAAATATTGTAATTATATCCATAATGCTGGGCACCACTGTTGTTTAACAATATGGTTGCCAATAGTGTGCCCAGCACTATCCTTTTAATAAATCTGTATTTTAAACCTGTGTTCTTCATTTTCCGTGCTGAGCGAACCAATTATCATATTGGCTATATTTAAGGAGTTTATACAAATTTCTACAGAATTTTCATTGGTAACTGTTTCATACAGACGTTGCCCCATGGTATTGTACAGAGTAATATGATAAACTCCAAAATAGTTTTCCTTACGGGGCCAGCTAATTTTGAATGAGCCATTATTCGGATTGGGATAAACCTGGATACTTGATTCTTCCATTTTCACCTCATCGATACCCGTTCCATTGCCCCAAGAGAGTTCCTCGCAGGGCAAACCGTTACAATCATAATCTGAAGTAGTACTATCCTTGGTTACTTGACCGCCCACGGAGCCTGGGTCGTGCCCAGAAGCACCTGAAAGGTAGCGGTAATATATAATTTGATTGGGTGAAATCACAGCAGGATTACTACATGAGGTAAAGATGTTCATTGTGGCTTTTTTGCCATCATTTTCTAGATAATAACCTGAATTCAGGGTTTTACTGCCGCCATATGTAAAATGTATGGGATTGGAGATACCCTCAAAATCATTGCAATTGATACTGAGATAATATTCGGTGGCCGATGTCTTTCCTATTGCTACACCATAAGTTTGCTGACTCGTGGTTCTTGAACCGGAACACCTGAAGCCGCCATCAACATTATTGCCTAGGTAATTGGTGTAGCCACGGTCGCAATTGCGATAGATTTGTATTTGGTGTGTATTTTTTGTTATATCCTTTATATCTTCAATCGCAACAAAAAAAGCTATAATGTTTATATTAACAGTGCTGCTAACCTTGAAGTCATCTTCCATAATATCGCCTTTGTTCTCTGATATAGTTATTTGTTCGCTACCGGCTATACGCATAAAATAGATTTGATCTCGTTGTGTATATGATGTGTTGCGATATTTTTCCATTATGTTCAAGAGAAAGCCTTCATAACTTGTGTTCTCATTAAAGGTATAGGTATTACGGGCTATGGTTCCACCCATGGCCTTGCTAATATATATCCCACCTAAGCAATCGGTAATTTCGCAATCCGCCACAACAAAAGGTTGATTTGACATGCCATTTGATCCCGAACTAAAAATAGCGTAAGGTAATTGGGAAAATTTGTTGTTTCTTGCAAAACCCAAGTTGTACTTAGGACAGTTTGTTTCAGTCTGAAGGTCGCTCTGCATACGGTTAAAACCGCTTCGTTGAAGTGAAAAAGACGCATCGTCATAATCAATACCCCTATTAACGTTTCTCGCGGTTGTATTGTTACCTGAAGTGAAAGCCAAGTTATTAAGGAAATAGCAGCCTTCAATTTGCACCCGGTTTACACTTGTAAGACCTATATAATAACTTCCAATATCCGATTGAGTTGCTGTTAATTCTGTTTCAAAAGTACAGTTAATGATGTTGAAGGCATTGTACTCTGCCAAATCTCCGCTTGTACTTTTATAATTGCTAATTTTTATACATTGATAATTATTGATAAAATGACAATTGTACATTTCAAGGCAGCCGCCATCCAATGACTGTACGGATGCATAGATGTTATTATCCGGGACTCCCATGCTATGGATGGTACAACCGCTCATGATAAGCACGCCTTGCTGTGTGTTGTATCTTGACACATCTGTAAATGCAACCTCATCACTTGGATCATAGGGCTGTTGTCTGGAAACATATTGTCCTGCACCGGGAGTCCCATGTACAATAAGACCATTGAAACTTGGACCGAAAGAACAAGAAGTCTTTTGTGAACCAAGTTTTAATTCGCAATCAATGAGGATAAGTCTTCCTCCTGTACTTACTTCAATGCTTGTTGACCGAAGCCGAACTTTAAGCGAACAGCTTTTGATAGAGACCGTAACTCCATTTGGCACCACAATTTTGTTATTGTCATTAAACCAGCCATCAATGGTTGATTGATTGGTACCGGTGTAATTGGCAGAAGTTAGGGTTTTTGTACCCGAACATTGTGCATGAACAAGAATGTAAACAAAGAATAATAAAAACGATAGAGTAATTTTTTTCATGGCTTCAGCCTTTTAGTTTAAACGAAGTACTGTTAATATGTTAAAATAGCCAAAATTAATTTCTTAATTCTCGTACAAAGGCACCATCTCGTTGCACAAAATGGGCATGGGCAAAGTTGGGGTATTTCTCCAATATCCAATCGGGATTTACACTAGCGTCAAAAACACAACTTGCGGGAGGCAATTTCTTGAGCGCTGCACCCAAGTGCTCTTTTGACAATATGTATAGGGTTGCCAAGCTGCTGTCAATGGCCGGGTCAAAAGCAAAAACGTTGTTTCCTGCTATGGCAAAGGCTTTGTTTGCCACCAAATGCCTGGAAGCCGAGGTGCAGGATTTTTTAAGAAAAAGGGTGTCGCAACTCGTTGTTTTCATCAGCCACCCACTTGTTTGGTACTGTACACCTGCGGTGCTGCTGTCGCTGCAAATCAACAGGGTTTCGTTGTTTTTTCGCAAACCGTAGGTGCTGGCATAGGCCGTGTCAAATACCACCAATTGGCCATTGTTTTTGCTTAAATGGAGGGAAAAGCTAATGGCTTGTTGGCAAAAAATAAAGAGCAACAGAAACCACAATGCCTTTTTGTTGCGGTTGTTGAGCACGAGTATAAAACTACAGACCGAAAGGTAAAGCAGGGCAACATCCCACCAATGGATAAAAAGGTGGTGCAGGTTGACCCACGGAAACTCGCTTATGAAAGAAATGCTGTCAACCAAAAGATTGAGAACCCCCTGCAGGCCCCATTGAAAAAAATGACCAATGGCGGGTAAAAAACGCATAAATAGTTCGGTGGTTCCGCCTAATGTGACTACCAAAAATGCGCCGGGAATAGCAACAAGGTTTGAAATGGGAAATAATAAAGGCAGTTGGTGAAAATAATAGAGCGTGATGGGCAATGTGGCAATTTGCGCCGCCACCGATACCGCCATAATGCCCCTGATATACCTGACGATATAATACCGCACATTATTAATAAGTACGCGGAATTTCGATTTTTTCGATGCTGTAATTGGCCAGCTTTTTTCAGGTATAAACCAAAATTGTGACAACCGGGGTTCCAGCAAAATAATGCCCAAAACCGCACTGTACGACAATTGGAAGCTGAGGTCGTAAACAAGGTTGGGATTGTAAACCATGAGCATAAAGGCGGAGAGCAACACATTGTTAAACACATTGTTGGGCCGCAACATATTGGCACCAATTGCCATAATGCTAAACATAATAGTGGCGCGCAAAACCGAAGGCGGCAGGCCGGTGAGGAAAGCATAAGACCACAAACCGAGCAAGAGCAACACAACTTTAACGAATAGCAATTTGCGCCATTTGAAAAGCCGGTCGAGCAGAAAGAGCAACACCATATAAATAATACCCACATGCAGACCCGATACCGCAAGAATGTGCATGGTGCCGGTTTTTGAGAAGGCATCGCGTGTTTCGGCATCTATGTTTTCTTTATAACCCAGCAGTAAGGCCTCGGCCACCGAGCGGGTTTGGGGGCTGAGAAAAGCCAAGTTGGCCAGCAGTTTTTTGCGCACGGTGTGCAACAAGCTGCTGAAAGTGGTTGGCGGTGCCTGTGTGATGAGTGCAAAAGTGCCATCAGGCAAATAGCATTGAAAATACACGCCTTTGTTTGCCATATAAGTGGCGTAGTCAAATTGATTGGGGTTGGTGGGTTTTTGCAGGCGGCGAACCGATTGTGCCGGTAAGAGTATATGGCGCCCCACACAGCTTTGGTAGTCAATGGGTGAGGCCGTGTAGCACAAAACAATGCCTTCAGCAGGTTGCCATTTGCCTTGTTTTTCAATGGCCTCAACGCTGAGTTGATATCGAGAAGTTCCACGCGTGTGGCCCAATGGAGCTTCGGTAATGGTGGCCAAAAGCTGTGTAGCTCCATAGAGGCTGTTGAGCAAGTGCTGCGCTTGGTTGTGCGGGTCTTTTACGCGGCAGTTGTAGTACGAAACCGAAAGTAAAAGCAGCATGATGGGTACTGTTTTCAGCCACTGCTGCCCCGGTTTTAAAAGCTTGGGTAAAAAGAGAAAAATGGTGGAAATAAACGCACCGAAAGCCGCGGTGAAAAGTGCCCAAGATGAATCGACAGAAGGGAAAAACCGGTAAGTAAAAATGCCCGCAAGCCAAAAGATACAAACTTTAAAAAAGGGTAATAATTCAATTCGCCGCATTGATTTTTCTTTAGCTTAACCGAAAAGTAAAAAATAAAATACATTTACACGAACAAATGCGCAAAATCGTAACAGAAAATTAACATCAAGGCACAAAAGCCACCGCGTATTTGAAACAATTTTGCACGAGTTAACATAGCCTTTAAAAAGGATCTAGAAACACACTAAATATGGCAAGCAACATTAAAGTATTGGTAGTTGACGATGAAGATGATATACTCGAATTGTTGGAGTACAATCTTCAAAAGGAAGGATACGAGGTATTCAAAGCCCACAACGGCAAAGAAGCAGTTGATGTGGCTATAAAAGAAGTTCCCGACATCATTCTGCTCGATATCATGATGCCGCTCATGGATGGTATTCAGGCTTGTCAGGAAATAAGAAAAGAGCCCACACTTGACGGTGCCTATGTGATATTTTTAACCGCAAGAATTGAAGAATACTCAGAGATTGCAGGTTTTTCAGCCGGTGCCGACGATTACATAAGCAAACCCATAAAGCCCGGCGCGCTTTTGAGCCGCATCCGCTCGGTGCTCAAGAGAAGAGAGAAGGAAAACGAGCAGGACGAGCTTATCTACGGTGGACTCACCATTGACCGCAAATCGTTTGAAGTAACCTACAACGATGAGAAGATTCATTTTGCCCGCAAAGAGTTTGAATTGCTCTACATGTTGGCCAGCAATCCGGGCAAGGTTTTCAGCCGCAACGATATCCTCGACAACATTTGGGGAAATGATGTGTATGTGGGCGACCGCACCATAGATGTACACATCAGAAAAATACGTGAGAAAATAGACCCTGTACTTATTAAGACTATTAAAGGCGTTGGCTATAAATTCGAGCTTCCGAATTAGTCAATGTCAGCAACCAACAACAAGGTTTCCCTCATTTTTGCCCTCATAGTATCGCTGCTCACCACGGTGGTACTCATGTTTTCGGGCTTGCTCAATGTGCTTACACTCGCCATTGTCATCACCATATTATTCGGGTCTTACTATGTGTTGTTCAGGGTGTTACTCTACGTTTTTGTGTTTAAAAATCTGGAAGAAGTGTGGAGCAACATCCGCTCGCTGCGCAAAGGCAAATCGCCGCACAACCCATTTGACCATACCTTCAGCACCAAGTGGATAGACGATGAAGTGAAGCTTTTGCTCAAAGAAAAGGCAACCGAAATAGGCAAGCTGAAAGAGGTAGAGCAGTTTAGAAAAGATTTTTTGGGCAATGTGGCGCACGAGCTGCGAACACCCGTTTTTGGCATACAGGGCTATTTGCACACCTTGCTCGAAGGTGCCGCCAGCGATGCCGCGATACGAGAGCGTTTCCTGCTCAAAGCCGCAAAAAACGCCGACGGCCTTACGGCCATCATTGAGGATTTGATAACCATTTCGCGCATAGAAACCAACGAGATAAAGGTAGAGCCCAGCTCATTTGACCTTGTTGATTTGATAAATGATGTGTTTGAATCCATCGATTACCAAGCGGAGCAAAAGCACATTCACCTTTCGCGCAAAGGCTTGCTGAAGGCCGAAGTATATGCCGATTACCAAAAGATAAAGCAGGTTTTTACCAATTTGCTCAGCAACTCAATAAAGTACGGCAACGAAAACGGCAATTCAACCGTGAGCCTCTACAACTTGAAGGAGCAAATACTTATTGAGGTGGCCGACAATGGGATTGGAATTAGCAAAGACGATTTGCCTCACATTTTTGAAAGATTTTACCGGGTTGATAAAAACCGCTCAAGGGCACATGGCGCCAGCACAGGGTTGGGATTGTCTATTGTAAAACACTTTTTGGAGGCACACGGACAAGATATTAAAGTGAGAAGCAGCCTGGGCAAGGGTACCATTTTCTCATTTACCCTACCAAAAAGCACCGAAAAAGAACGGCAGCTTACCCTTGGGGTTTAGCCTATCAATTGTTTGAATTTGCCAATGGTTTCGGTGGGAGAGTCGGTATTGAAAACCGCGCTGCCCGCTACCAATACATCGGCGCCACTTTGCACCAATTGGCCGCAATTGTTCAGGTCCACCCCACCATCTATTTCCACCACAAGGTTTTTTGGGCGTATATGGCTCAGTTCTTCCAGTTTGTCGTAAACAAGGGGCAAAAATTTCTGACCACCAAAACCGGGGTTTACCGACATCAGAAGCAGCATATCCATATCGGCCAAAAGGTGTTTTACTGTGGATACCGGAGTGTGTGGGTTCAGGCTCACACCGGCCTTTGCTCCGCTTGCTTTTATTTGCTGTATGGTACGGTGCAAGTGTGGGCATGCTTCGGCATGCACGGTAATGATATCGGCACCCGCCTCTCTGAATTCTTCAATATACTTTTCAGGATTCACAACCATAAGGTGCACATCTATGGGTTTTTGAGCCACTTTTTTCAAAGCTTTAAGCACCGGAAATCCAAACGAAATATTGGGTACAAACACGCCGTCCATCACATCCACATGAAACCAATCGGCTTTGCTCTCGTTGAGCATTTCAAAATCGCGCTGCAGGTTGCCAAAGTCGGCTGAGAGAATAGACGGAGCTAATAGTGCCATAAGTACAAATTTTCAGGCTCAAAATTACCCCATCTGCTATTGCTTGTCAAAAAAGTATTGCACCGGCTGTAGCTTTTCCCAATCGAGTTGCTCGTAGCGGTCCTTGCGTATAGCTATGTTTATTTGATCAAATTTTATCCATTCGTAGTTGGCATCAAATAGGTGGGCATTTTCTGATATACCAAAAAAGCCATCGCGACAAATGATTACAACAGGCATATATTTTTCTATGAATTGCGGAATAGACAAGTCGCGGTCTTCTTTGATACGTGCCAAACCATAAGTATCCAACAATTCAACCTTGGTATTAAGGTAATAGCCTATAGCGCCAATTTCGTTGGTCAGCACCCTTTCGTCGTCGCCAATCCATTGGTCTATCCATTGCGAACTTGCGCGGTACGCTTGCTCGCGTGGTTTTTCGTGGTACACGCGGCGAAAATGTGCGTTTAATTTGTAAGTAATAAATACCGAAGCAAGCATAAACAGCAGCATTCCGGCAATGGCAGGTTTGGGATATTTAATCGCCATAAAGCCATAACCCTGTGCTGCCAAAAGATAGAAGCCCAGGAGCGGCGGAATATAGTACCAACTGAAGTTGACATCGCGGTTTGAAGCCAGTACCATAACCACGCTCAATAGAAGAGAATAGATGAGCAATGGATGTTTAAAGTTGGGGCTCTTTTTTAAACCAAATGCTATCAAGATAAAAACCACAAAATGTGTAGTGGGCAGTAGGGTGTAGCTAATATTGCCCGAAATGCCCAACAAAATCCGGTAAAAGGTACGGGCAGCATGCAGCGGATAATCAAGGGTGAAATAATTGCCAAAGGCTATTTTGCGTACCGAGGAGTTTGGTATGAACTCATGGAAAACCACATAGCCGAATACGAGATACAAAACAGCTACCATTGTGTAGAGCAGCATGTTTTGCAACAACAATTTTTTGCCAACGCTTTTCCATTGCAATGCGAGTAGCACAAGGGCAATAAGTACGGCATCAATACGTACAAACAGGCTGAGAGCAGCCACCAGCCATGCCAAGGTAAACCGCTTTGACAGATGCAGGTAAAAAGCACCTAAAATGCCACAAAGAAACAAGGGTGTTTCCATGCCCGATAAACCAATGCCAAGCACCAATGGGTTTGAAATAAACAGGCTGGCACCTGCAAAGGCCATCCACTTGTTTTTTAGTTTCAGGTGGAAGATACCTATGAGCAATAGGTAGGCAAAAAACAAGCAAATGGATCCGAGCAAAAGCATTGCTTGGGTGAGAGGTACGCCACCAAGTTTAGAAAAGCCGGCCACTAAATAAGCCCACAGCGGGTTGGTGATGGTATATACCGACTGATTGACATTGAAAAACGGCTGACCAAACTCCAGCAAATGTTTGCTACACCGCAGGGTAATATAGGCGTCGTCAACCAAGTAGGGTTGGGTGGCCCATACCAGAATGGTGTAATAAAAAAAAGTGGCTGCAAAGAGTAGTTTATTATTCTTTACAGCCACCATTGTGCGTTTTATCAATTTTAAAAGTTGATTTATCTACGGTCTCTGTCGCGTCCGCCTCGGTTGTCTCTGCGGTCTCTGTCGCGTCCGCCTCCACGGCTGTCGCGTCCACCTCTATCGCGGTCGTTTCGCTCTCTTGGCGGACGT
>WGNN01000045.1 GCA_016124515.1 bacterium | reverse complement strand
TATTACATGTATGAGTATGAAATTAATAGAGCCACTCAGTATCATAAACCACCTGAACTGCCCTAGGGAATCTCGGTTGAACAGCAGCAGCCACAACATGGCCAACACCGAAAAACCCAGCATGAGGCTGAATGAAATATGAAAATAGCCGGTAATGACCGGTATGGGTTTTGACTTGCTGATGAGCTCGTTAATTTCTTGATAGTGTGTGAGGTAATTATATAAAGTACCCAATGCCACGAGCGATGCGAAACCAGAAAAACACAGCAAGATGACCGCTTTTTGTCTCTGCGACAATTGGGCGGTAAATACGCCGGCGAAAATGCCAAAAACCGAAAATTTGAAAGAAACCTCCTGAAAGTAGTTTTTAATCAGAGCGGATGGGGTATAAAAAAACGAGAGTGCCAGCCAGCCCACAAAAGCCAAAAGTACGAGCAGCAAACTGTTGCTTAACCACTTTTTGGGAGCCGAAATTAAGTGGACAATACCTGCCAATGAAAGCCCTACAGTGGCGATAGACAAAACGGCGCGGCTAAAAAACAATCCAAATGCCGCCGCTATGCACAGGATGAATACTGCGTAATTTATTTTTTGCTCAACGCGCAATGCCAACATCAAAGCTCATCGTTGCTGTAAATAAGCTCTACCCTGAAGGTGCTGTCGGAAGCTTCAAGGCTTTTTGCGGCAGTTTCCGTAAGCACTATGATTACATCTTTCTTTTCGTCGCCTGCCAACGGACCAATTACCTTTACATAAGTAGCCTTGTGGTTGGCCAGGTTTTCAACGCGTATAATGGTACCAATTTTGGCTTTCGAATACAGAGCATACGATTTACCTTCAAAATCAGCAGCATCGGGAATCCAAGTGGCGAGTCCCACATTGGTTACATCGCTCCAAATAATTTTTGTGGTATCGCTGTTATTACCCTTTCCTTCTATCACTTCATCCACCACACCAGCTTCCACAGGTTTTACAGGCACTTTCACTTCTTCTCTAAACGCAACTATGAGCTTCTGCCCTTCTTTCACATCGTTGGTTTTCATGTTGTTCCAGCGTTTCAGTTCATCAATGGTAAATTTACATTGATCGAGCCTGCTGATACTGAAAAGTGTTTCGCCTGCTTTTACGGTGTAATAGACCACGTTGTCTTCGCGCGAACGGGGAGCTGAAGTGCCGTTTTCCTTTTCCTCCTTCCGTTTATCGGCAGCTGCTATGAGCTCACGTGCTTTTTCAGGGGTTATATTGGTGGGTATAAAAATGTATTGATCCACCTTAAGCCCCGCCGATTTCACTTCGGGATTGTAGGCTTCAATCTCTTGTACTTCTACGTGGTAGTGCTTGGCAATGGAATACAGCCCCTGCCCTTTTTCTACCTTATGCACAATAAACACCTTGTTGTTGCTAAAAATCTTGAGCCCAATAGAATCAGTTAAAGCGCTCGCCTGAAACGAGATGCCCAACAAGAAGATTATTAAAACTTTGCTAACGTACTGCATGGCCATGAAACGATGTTTGGTATCGATTTATTTTCAAAATTAAGCCTTAGCGCACCGCATTAAATTCATAATTATCCACCTACCATGTCAATGAATAGACAATGCTATTTTTGAACCATGAAGCACATTATTGCGTTGCTGTTGCTACTCGGTGCGGGTAGTGTTTACGGCCAAAATTTTAAGGGCAGCATTTTTTTTGGTCCCAGTTTCAGCCACATGCGCGGCGACAATATGGTGGGCTACAACAAACCGGGCTACCATTTGGGTTTTCAGGTAGCCTATCCTGTAAAGAAGAATCTTGATATTTCAATGGCCATGAGCTATAGCCAAAAAGGCAGCCGCCGAACCTACGACCAATACGGATTTCCTCGTGGAGGCGGTAGTTTTTGGCATTTGCTGCGGGCGCACTATTTTGAAGTGCCCATTTTGGTACATTATTACTTCTTAGACAAATTTGAAGTTTGTGGTGGTTTGTCGTTTGGGCGCCTAATGGGCGAACGGCTGGTTTGGACGCAAGGAGGCGGACCATCGGGCGATAAAAACCTGCGCAACTATGAGTATGCCATACAATTGGGAGCTGCCTACCAATGGAAAGATAATTGGAGTTTTTATGTGCGACACGCCACTTCGCTGTATTCTGTAGCACCCCAAAGTCACGGCACTATTTTGTCGCGCTGGAACGCCGGTTTGCTCAATTTTGTGGCAATGGTTGGACTTGAAAGAAAATTTTAAGGAATGGAAGTTCTATTTAGCGTAGATGGATTGATTGCCCTGCTCACCCTCACCTTTCTCGAAATTGTGTTGGGAGTTGACAACATCATTTTCATTTCAATTGTATCGAACAAACTACCGCAACACCAACAAGCGAAGGCGCGCAATATTGGCCTTTCACTGGCGCTAGTGTTGCGCATTGGCATGTTGCTGGGTATTTCGTGGCTTATTGGTTTGGAAACCACACTTATTGGCCCTTACCAAATCGGTTCTATTTTGGAAATTGACCTTAGCGGCAAGGACATTATTTTGTTGGTGGGCGGCTTGTTTCTAATAGGTAAAAGCACCACCGAAGTACACCACAAATTGGAAGGCGAATCGCATGAAGAAGCCACGAATGTGAGCCCGCAAAAGGTATTGCTCTCCAATATTGTGACCCAAATCGTATTTCTCGATCTCATTTTTTCCATTGATTCCATCCTCACCGCAGTTGGCCTTACCGAGCATGTGTTGCTCATGATTGTTGCCGTTATTATTTCTATGGCGGTAATGATGGCTTTTGCCGGCAAAATTTCAGCCTTTATCAACAACCACCCTTCGCTGCAATTATTGGCTTTGAGTTTTCTCATCCTTATAGGTTTCACGCTGGTACTAGAAGGTCTCGACCAACATGTGCCAAAAGGCTACATCTATTTTGCAGTATTCTTTTCTTTAATGGTGGAAGTGCTCAACATAAGAATGCGCAAAAAATCGAAACCGGTGAAGCTACACAACCGAAACGAGGAACTATGAAACAATTGCTGAGCATTGCTGCGGTTTTTATTTGCCTTCAAAATCTTGCTTTTGCGCGAAGCCTTAGCCCCGAGGCAGAAATAAGTGTGATAACCTGCGCACCGGGAAATTTGATTTACGAGTGTTTCGGACACACGGCCATTAGGATTTTTGACCCATTGAATAATATTGACGAAGTATATAACTACGGCATATTTGAATTTAATAAGCCCAATTTTGAGTTGAATTTTGCCCGTGGAAACCTGGAATATAAGTTGGGCGTAAGTCCGTATTATGCTTTTCTACCGGTTTATTTGGCCGATAACCGCACTATAACTGAGCAGGTATTGAACCTGAACGAAGCTGATAAAAAGGCAGTTTATGACTTTTTGCAGTGGAATGCCCAACCACAAAACCGATACTATGCCTACGATTATTTTTATGATAATTGCGCTACCAGGGTGATGCAGGTAATTGGAAATAATATAGACGGCAAGGTTATATACCATACCCACTTCAAAGACAGTTTGGGCTACTCTATCCGCAATTTGGTGGACATATATAGCCAAAACAATACCTGGAGTAAATTGGGAATTGACCTTTGTCTGGGCGCCAAAATAGACCATAAAATAGCCGATAGCACCTATTGCTTTTTGCCTGATTATCTTGAAAAAAGTTTGGCGAAGGCCACAATAAACGGCCAACCATTGGTAGCAGAAACACGCATAGTGCACCAAGGTGTGCCGCGCATAAACGATGTATGGTGGCAGCAACCGATTTTTGTTTTTTGGCTACTCGCAATTGCGCTTTTGCTCCATTATGTTTTTGGCAATAGCCAAACACTTAAAAACATCATTGACAACAGTTTGTACACAGTATTTGGCTTATTCGGTTTGTTTATGCTTTCGCTTTGGGTGCTTACCGACCACAAAACTGCGGCCATGAACCTGAATTTGCTTTGGGCCATGCCACTGCATCTGCTCTTGCCTTTCCTCTCAAAAAATGCCAAAAGAACCTACCTGCGCATTTATTCCGCCATATTGATTCTGCTTTTGGTCAATTGGATTTGGTTTCCGCAGCAATTCAACAATGCCTTGTTTCCACTGTTGGTTGTAATGGCTTACCGAAGTATGAAAAAAGCCTCGGCTATTGCCCCATCAGGTTCTCGTTGAGAAAATCCGTCAACTTTTTGAACAAGTGAATGCGCGTATAGCCACCGTAAATTCCGTGGTTTTTGTTTACGTATATTTCTGAGTCGAAGGCGATGTTTTTACTTACCAAGGCATTCATCAACTCAAAAGCATTTTGCGGGTGCACATTGTCGTCGAAACTGCCATGTACCAGCAAGAAATTCTTGTCGCGCAAACCATCTGCAAATTTCATTACTCGGGTATTTTCATAACCCAACGGATTGTCGATAGGGCGTTGCATGTAGCGCTCGGTGTAAATGTTATCGTAGTATTCCCAGCTTGTAACGGGAGCCACCGCCACACCGGTTTTGAAAATTTCGCCACGGGCAAGACAATGCGAGGTCATAAAACCGCCGTAGCTCCAGCCAAACATTCCAATTCTTTTTTCATCAATATAAGGAAGCTTTGACAGCTCCTCGGCGGCAGCAATTTGGTCTTCCACTTCAATTTGCCCCAGGTTTTTGTAGGTGCATTTTTTAAACTCCACTCCGCGCGCGCCGGTACCTCGGTTGTCAACACACACCACGTAGTAGCCTTGCTGCGCCAGATATACAAACCATGCTTTGTTTGAAATATACCACGAATTGGTAACCATTTGGCTTCCGGGGCCGCCATAAACAAACATGAGCAAGGGATATTGTTTGCTTTCATCAAAATCGGTTGGTTTTATTTGCCAGGCATTCAGTTGGGTACCATCGGCACCGCTTACCGTAAAAAACTCAACTGCACCGGGTTTATAGCCTTCCCATCGTTTCATAAAAGCGGCATTGTCTTCTAGCATACGCACCATTTTGCCGTTGTTGTCTTTTACCGAAATTACGGGCGCTGTATTGGCATTGGAGTAGGTATGCACAAAATATTGGAAGTTTCTTGAAAACGAGGCTTCGTGAGTTCCCGCATCCTGACAGATCAATTTTTGGTGTTTGCCGTTTAAATGCACACTGTATATGTGTCGTTCCAGCGGCGAGCGCTCAGCAGATTGGTAATAAACCACTTCATTTTCGGCATCGTAGCCCAAAAATTGAGTCACATCGTACGCACCTTCCGTTATCTGGTGTTGCAATTTTCCTTTCAAATTGTAGCAGTACAAATGGTTGTAACCATCTTTTTCTGAGCTCATTATAAATTCCTTTCCATCGTTTATAAAAGTCAGGTCGTCGGTTATGTCTATATAAGTTTCGCTGCTTTCTTCATAAAAAACCTCCGCTTTTGATTTCCCTGCCTTCACAGCGAGTAGTTCCAAATGGTTTTGGTGGCGATTGAGGCGTTGCAACCACATTTCTTCTTCATTCATCCAGCCCATTCTTGGTATGTAAATATCGGTTTCCTTGCCCAGGTCCACCTCGGTTTGTTTGTCTTTAGCTACATCATATACAAATACGCTGATTTTCGAATTGTCTTCTCCTGCGGTTGGGTACTTATAGGTGTACATTTCGGGGTATGAACCGCTGGTATAAACCGGTATTTGGTATTGTTTTACGGCACTTTCGTCAAATCTTATGAACGACAAATAATCACCTGCCGGCGACCACTCAAAAGCACTTACCAAGGCAAATTCTTCTTCGTAAACCCAATCGGTCATCCCGTTGATTATTTTATTCTTTTCGCCGTCGTGGGTTACTTGCTTCAGTTCGGCATTGGCTATTGTTTCTATGTACAGGTTGTTGTCAAAAACAAAAGCCACTTCCTGCTCGTTGGGCGAAAGCGTGGCGTAGAATACCTGCTCGCCGTTAAAAATTTTGCGGAGCGTTTTGTTTTCAAAATTCCAGAGGTAGTAGGTTGACTTTTTGCTGTGGCGGTAAATGGGGGTTGTGTTGGTTTGAATTAGCAGAAGTTTCCCTGATTTTGAAATCTGGTAATTGTCCATTTTGTGGCTCATTCCAGCTGCTTTTGCCTCAGCTTCGTCAAAAAGCACTTCACGTTCTTCGGTGGTATAACTGCATTTATACACCTTGCCACTTTCCATTACCGAGTAGTGGTTGCCATCTTGCATGTGGCGGATGCCATATACCCCGGCAGGATAGGTTTTGCCGTACAGATGAATATCTTCAAGACTAAGGTTTTCGCGTTTTTCCTGAGCAAAAAGTGATACAACCACCAAGCTCAATAGGGTGCTGAATAAATATTTCATAAACTGATAATATGTGCAAACATAGAGTTTAATCGAATGAGAAGCGCGCTGCAAATGGTCATAAATGCGTGGTTGAAATGGAATGAACCAACAAAAAGCCGAAGCTACCCTCCTTGAAATTTCTATCTGGGTTTTTCAATTTTTGAATTCCCTTTAAGCCCGGTCACACTATTCCCTTCACACTGAAAATAAATCTTAACAAGCTGATTAACTGAAACATAGCACCCTTTAAACTTTGAATCTTAAACTTTAAACTCTTTTTCCTCATTTTTCAATTTCTCGATTCCCGCGTTTGTTAATTTGCAACTATGAAACCGGCCTACACCAAACTCAATCACGACCACCTTCAATTTTTCACCGCGCTGCTTGGCGAAAGCAATGTGCTTGTAAATGAAGAAGAAAAGCAAAAATATGGCCGCGATTACACCGAAGATTTTCTATTTGTTCCCGAAGTGGTCTTGTTGCCGCAAAACGCATCGGAAATCAGCGAGATTCTCAAATATTGCAACAATCAACGAGTGGCCGTAACGCCACGTGGTGCGGGAACAGGACTGAGTGGCGGGGCACTTCCGCTCTATGGCGGCGTGGTTTTATCTACCGAAAAACTCAACCATATTCTGGCAATTGATGAAGATAATTTTCAGGTAACTACCGAGCCCGGTGTGATAAACGACGAATTGCGGCGAGCGGTGGAGGCAAAAGGTCTTTTTTACCCACCCGATCCGGCAAGCAAGGGCTCTTGTTTTATCGGGGGCAACCTGGCTGAAAACTCAGGCGGACCAAAGGCCGTAAAATATGGCGTGACCAAAGACTATGTGCTGAACCTTGAAGTGGTATTGCCCAATGGCGAAATCATGTGGACGGGTGCCAATGTGCTTAAAAATTCTACCGGATATAACCTCACCCAACTGCTTGTGGGCAGCGAAGGAACCCTTGGCGTGATTACCAAAGTGGTGCTGAAACTGCTTGGCAAACCAAAAACCGACCTATTGATGATGGCGAGCTTCGGCGATTTGGTCTCGCCTTGTGTGGCCGTAAGTCGCTTGCTCAATGCGGGCATTACGCCATCGGCACTTGAATATATGGAACGCAATGCCGTGGAATGGAGCATGCGATATGCCGATGTGAGCCTGGAACTTGAAAATGACATGCAATCGATTTTGCTTATTGAGCTTGATGGAAATGATGGGGAAATTCTGATGCGCGAATGCGAGCAGATTTATGAAATACTGGAGGCAAACAAATGCCTGAATGTGCTGCTTGCCGATACGGCTGCCGAAAAAGAGCGATTGTGGAAAGTGCGCAGAATTTGTGGTGAAGCCGTACATGCCCATTCGGTTTACAAAGAAGAAGATACGGTAGTGCCACGTTTTCAACTACCGGTGCTGCTGCAAAAAGTGAAGGAAATAGGTGCGAAATACGGTTTTGAAAGTGTTTGCTACGGACATGCCGGCGATGGCAACCTACATGTGAATATATTGAAAGGGGAACTTGATGACGAAGCATGGAACCACACGGTAAAACATGGAATCCGCGAAATTTTTGAAACCTGCCATCAATTGGGGGGTACAATTTCGGGCGAGCATGGTATTGGTTTGGTGCAGAAAGAATACCTCGACGTGGTGTTCAACTCAGCTCAGATACAACTAATGAAAGGAATAAAACAGGTTTTTGATCCACATGGCATCTTAAATCCGGGGAAAATTTTTCCTGATTAATTTTTTCTTTTTTTCTGCGATTTATCATTTTTGTGATACAAAGGCGCTAGTCCTAACTTTACAAACAGGCTGAATGGAGAAAGCGGATGCATGCTGCTTTCACATTTAAAAAAAGCCCCGATGTTATTCAACATCGGGGCTTTTTAATTATTTCTGATGATATATTCTATTCAACCACCAAGCGACCTGTAATAGCCGTTTCGCCAACATAAATGTTGTAGAGGTAAATACCTGCGCGCAGACCTGAAGTAGGCAATTCTACTTTGGTGGTGCTGCCGGCACTTAACTGACCTAAATTGGTGTTGTAAATTTCCTGACCCATCACATTGGTCATTTGTACGCGTACGCGATTGCTGTTTTCCAGTGAAAGCGTAACATAAGAATTGGCAGAAGTTGGGTTTGGATAAGCATCGCTTACTTCAAACTTTCTGTTGTTTTCGTCAATTCCGGTGCGGCCAAATGACAAGCCATCGTTCAATACGATGCTTTTGTCAACAGCGGCATACATAATTTTATTCACCACATCGCGGTGCTCATTGAATACAGCAGTACCGGCAATGTCGTCGCGTTGCCACATAATGTGCAGCTTGTCGTCCACATTGCGAGCAATATGGCAATACACATCTTCAGTTTCGTAGCCTTCCACTATAGGTTGAGGATCGCTCCATGTTTCGCCATTGTCTTTGGTGTAGGTTACATATACATCGCGATATACGGGGCCGTCAGGCGAAATTGCATCTTCGTTTGGTGCTGAATACACCAAATAAATATTTCCGTCAGCGTCAATAGCCGCATCAGGGAAGCAAGAAAGGGTATTGTTTGAATAGCGTGCACCACCTGCAACTGAGGTTTGAGCTGATGAAATTTCCAATTGTCCGCTACCATTAATATCTAAGGCCCGGCCAACAACCTTTGGTGTCTTAGTGTATTCATTCCAATAAATAATTGCGTTGCTGCCAGGGAAAAAGCTCCAGCTTGAATCGCCATCAACGTCATCAAGTACTCGGTTGTAGTTCCACCAAACGTGGGCTTTACCGTTTTTATCCAGCAATACTTCTACACTACCGGTGTTGGTTTCCAAAGTATCGCCATTGGTATTGGTGTTGCCATCAAAATATGGTATGGGGAAAGTATCAACAATTGTAGTGTGCCAGGTATCGCCATTGTCGTCTGATTTGAAAAGGAACAAGTTTTGAGCTGAACCACCCGAAACTATGGCAATGTTGTCGCCATCCTGATCCATTTGGTATGAATCTGATTGACCAAATGCTATGGTATCGCTGTTGTAGCCTTTCATTAGCATTTTTTCGTCAAGCCAGGTGTCAGAACTTACATCGTAGCGGTAGTAGCTATCGGGTCTTTTTATACCCATGTAAGGTTTCCAAGCGGTAGAGTTGTAGGCAGTCCATATATGTATGTAGTTGCCTCTACCAACGGCACGTGGCCAAAAAGGGCCGTTTTCGCCCACTTTATATTTGGCTACTATGCTCCAGTTGCTTGAGCCAATACCATCATTCATCATAATGAACAATCCACCTGATTTTGCATTGGCGTCAGATGAAGCAAAGTGAGAAACAATGAATTCCACTGTTTTTCCATCTTTTTCAACTGTACCAATGTTGCACCAACCTGCGCGATCGTCTTCCAAACGGGCAATTGGCGCGTCGCTCCAGCTTTTGCCATCAAAGTGCACATATCCGGTACCGCGGTCAAGATAGGGGCTTCCGTTTTGTGCCATGGTAAATACCACCGATACCTCACCATTGTCGTAAAGGGTAATTCGGTTGGCAAGGGCTGAGTTTACTTGCAGGTCGTATTGGGTACTTCCAATTTCAACTGCATTGTAGAGCCACTCAAGTTTTGTGTTTACGGGGTTTGACGGTCTGTCAATGCCTGTTGTTCTCACAGGACTTTGGGTCATAGCTTCGCCGGTTCCATGGTAACCAATTTTTACAGCCTCGTTATTTACATTTAACATATTTTGTGCAAATGCAGCTGCAGGAAGCATGAATCCCAGCAGTAAAGATTTCCTCATTCGAATTGCTTTAAAGTTTATTAACATTCAATATTAAAGATAAAAGAGCAATCGCGTCAATAACCTCTTTTTTTTTGGGAATTTTTAGCCACGCTATATTTTGATTTTACTTTTGAGCGCCTAACAAATTCAAACCGAAAGTGAAAATTATTGCCACCGAAATTCCTGATGTTAAGTTGATAATACCCAATGTTTTTCGCGATGAACGCGGCTATTTCATGGAATCGTACAGGGCTTCAGCATTTGCCGACCATGGCATCAATACCCAATTTGTACAAGACAACCAATCACTTTCGGGCAAAGGAATTTTGCGTGGCTTGCATTTTCAGGCTCCGCCCTTTGCACAAGCCAAATTGGTGAAGGTAGTGAGCGGTGCCGTGCTTGATGTGGCAGTGGATATTCGCCGCAACTCCCCCACTTACGGCAAACATGTAAAGCAAGTATTAAGCACTGAAAACATGCACCAACTATTTATTCCTGAAGGATTTGCACATGGATTTGTGACGCTTGAAGAGCATACGGTTTTTCAATACAAATGCAGCAACTACTACCACAAAGACAGCGAAGGTGGCATAGCGTGGAACGATGCGGATTTGGCTATTGACTGGGAAGTGACCAACCCCACACTTTCGGCAAAAGACGAAAACGCTACCTTATTTAAAGACTTTGTAAGCCCTTTTTAAAAAAGCCAGCTTATTTGTCCGTTGAGAAATGCCCTCGGATGTCCGTCAACATTTAAAATAAGGCGACCAAAGCGGTCAACCCCAATTACCTCCGCCACCAGGTATTCACCTTCTTTAGTTTCAAAATCATGCATTCCGGCCAGTGAGTACAGCGAGTTGCGGTAGTCTTTTTCAAGGTCCAGTTGGTCGGGGCCGCTTTTGGCGTAGAGCTTGGCAAACTCGTGTTCAAACAGCGAAAGCACCAATTTGGTATTGAAATTTTCGCCACTTTCGAGAAACAAACTTGTGGCTGCCGGACTGAAACGCGGAAAAGTTTTTTGGTTGACATTGATGCCTATTCCTACAATAGAATTGAGGGTACCGCCCTGTATAAAATTTTCGATAAGAATACCCGCCAGCTTTTTATTGCCCACCATGATGTCGTTGGGCCATTTTATTCGCACTTCCTTTCCCAGTAGTTTTTGTGCCGTATTTTTTACAGCAAGACTAACCGATTGCAGCAATTTGAATTGGTGGCTCGGCGGCAGGTTTTTGTTTTGCAGATAAAACGAAAAAGTAAGGTTTTGCCCGGGTTGTGTATTCCAAACCTTGCCCCGCTGCCCTTTGCCGGCATTTTGGTACTCGGCCACTATGCAATAGCCATTGGGAATACGGTCAAAGTCTAGCTTGCGCAAGGCATTGTTGGTTGAGTCAATTACATCAACTTCTTTGAGTATAAGCTTGAAAGGCTGCAAAGAATCATTTAAATTGGGCGCAAAAGTGTGGCATATTATGAAAAGTAGAAAAGACTTACCTGCTTTAAAGGAAATTTTACTCGATTTAATTTTCCCAAGGTCGTGTTGCGGTTGTGGTACCTTGCTGCTGGGCAAAGAACGATGTGTGTGCCTGAGCTGCCGCCTAACCTTGCCCTACACACAGTGGCATAGCTTGTCGCCCAACAAACTCGAAAAAATGTTTTACGGTCGCTGCGAAATTGAACACGCCACTTCGTTTCTCTATTTTATGAAAGACACTGCCGTGCAATCGCTGCTGCACCACCTCAAGTACCGCTCGCAAAAAGAACTGGGTGTGTTGCTGGGCATTTGGTTTGGTCGTGCCCTTAAAACTTGCGACTGGGCAAACCATGTAGATGCGGTGCTGCCTGTGCCGCTGCATCCAAAAAAATTTAAAAAACGAGGCTACAACCAAAGCGCCCTGCTGGCCATAGGACTTGCCAAAGGATTGGAAACGCGCACCGACTTTAAATCGCTCAAGCGCATACGATTTACCGAAACGCAAACCAGAAAAGACCGATTTTCAAGGCAAATGAATGTGAAAGGAGCCTTTTTGTGCAAGCCAATGAAACACAAATCGGTGATAGTGATAGACGATGTGAGCACCACCGGAGCCACCCTTGAGAGCAGTGTAGAAGCCATTAAGAAAAACAACCCCGATTGCAAAATAAACATTTGCACCCTCGCCACCGCTGTTTGATTTAGTAATATTTGCAACCCATAATTCGTTTGTGCCCCTTAATGAAAAGAAGCAATTTACTAAAACTGGTGCTGGCCCTATTGGCAGTGTTGCAAATTTGGTCGTGCAACAGAAACCGCCATTTTACTGACAATCTTGAAAACCTGGTTTTTGAAACCGACTCTGTAATATTTGACACAGTTTTTACCAACAAAGGCTCTGCTACACAAGTATTTAAGGTTTACAATAAGGGCAAAGATGCCTTGCAAATAGAACGACTTTTTTTGGCCGGCGGCAATGGTTCTTTTTACCGCCTCAACTTTGATGGCAATGCCGGAACCGTGTTTCAAAACCTGGAAATTTTGCCCGGCGACAGCATGTATTTCTTTACCGAAGTGCTAATAGACCCCAACAGCGTTTCCATGCCTTTTGTGGTAAAAGACTCCATTATTTTTAAAAACGGCGATGTGCAAAAAGATATGAAATTGCTTGCCTGGGGCCAAAATGCCTATGTGCACAACAACGAATGGATAGAAGAAAGCACCACTTGGAAAGCCGATATGCCTCACCTGCTTTTTGGCGAGGTGGTGGTTGACTCCGGTGCCACCCTTACCATACCTGAATGCACCAAAATATACGGTCACAATATGTCGCGGCTCAATGTAAATACCGGCGGCACACTCAAGGTTTTCGGTACCGATGACTGCCCCGTAATTTTTCAGGGCGACCGGCTTGAAGCTGCCTACGACGAAGAACCCGGCCAATGGATTGGTATCAGGCTGTTGCCGGGCGCCATTTCAAATGAAATAACCCACGCCATTATAAAAAACGGATTTCGCGGTATTGAAATTCAAAACATGAACGCCAATGGCGAACCCAACCTTTTTATTCAAAACTCAACCATCACAACCATGAATTTGGTGTGCATTTTGGGCTATACGGCCAGTTTTGTGGCGGTCAATTGTGAGTTTACCAACTCGTGCCAATACCTGGCGGTGGGCGAACTGGGCGGTAACTACAACTTTACCTATTGCACCTTTGGCAATTTTCAAAAGAATTGCGCACGCTCCACACCTTCAGTTTACCTGAGCAATGCCAATTATGTTGACAAAGACAAAAATGAAATACCAAACAACCTGACCTTTAATATCATGAACTGTATTGTCTATGGTTCGCAAGACGAGGAGATAAGCTTCAACCAATCGGGTAGTGGAAATATTGATGCATTTATTGGCTACACACTGCTCAAAACCAAGTTCAACAACTTCAAAATCAACAACAACCTGATCAATGCCAACCCAAGGTTTGTAAATCCGGCACAGTTCAATTATTCGCTCGATACGCTGTCGCCGGTGCAGGGAAAAGCCATGCCGCTCGACAACATTACCACCGATTATCACGGCAATACACGCGATGCAACCAATCCTGATATGGGAGCATTTGAGCGTCAGGAATAAACAAGTTGTGCAATATTGCCCTAAAGCCAAGCCAAAAATGCCAATACCTTCGTCCGCATATTTAAAACTTCAATATGGTTAACATAGGAGTGTTGGGTGCCGGGCATTTGGGTTCTATACATATCAGGCTGTTGCAGCAAATTCCGGAATTCAATCTGGTGGGCATTTACGATCCCGACCCTGAAAAATGCGAAAAAGCAAGAAACACTTTTGGTGTAAAAACCTTTCAATCAATAGATGAGCTCATAAATGAGGTGGACGCGGTAGATATTGTAACCCCCACCCTGTCGCACTTTGAATGTGCGGTAAAAGCCATCAAAAACTCAAAACACATTTTTATTGAGAAGCCACTCACCAATACCGTTGCCGAAGGAATGGAGTTGTTGCAATTGGCCTCAGAAGCCAATATAAAAGGTCAGGTAGGCCACGTGGAGCGCTTCAATCCGGCTTTTCTTGCCGCTTCAAAATACCACTTAGACCCCAAGTTTATGGAAATTCACCGCCTTTCGGAGTTCAATCCAAGAGGCACCGATGTACCCGTAGTGCTTGATTTGATGATACATGATATTGATATTGTACTGAGTTTGGTAAAAGCGCGGGTAAAATCAATACAGGCGAGTGGCGTACCCGTAATTAGCGATACGCCCGACATTGCCAATGCCCGCATAGAATTTGACAATGGTGCGGTAGCCAATATAACCGCAAGCAGGGTTTCGCTCAAAAAAATGCGCAAGGCAAGGTTCTTTCAGCGCGATGGCTATATAGCGGTCGATTTTCTGGAGAAAAAAGTTGAAGCCTTCAGGATAAGCGATGGCGAAATATCAAACAGCCCGTTCAGTTTTGAAATAGACCCGCACAACAACGGCGAAAAAAAGATACTGAGCTACGAAGCACCCAAGGTTGATGAAGTGAATGCCATTAAATATGAATTGGAGTTGTTTGCCAAAGCCATAATAGAGGATATTGCCACACCTGTGTCGCTCGAAGATGGATTTCATTCACTTGAAGTGGCACACCAAATATTAGAAAAGATTGAAAGCAACCATGCGCGTTATTAACCAAATTGCCCTTTTGCTGCTTGTTGTGGCCGCAGCTACCTCCTGCAAATACCTTGATCCGGCAGAGCCCATCCCCTCTTACATACAAGTTGACAGCTACCAAGTGGTTTGCGATGTAGCTACACAGGGTTCGGCCAACCAAGACATGCATGATATTTGGGTGGTGCACAACGGCAAAGAAGTAGCTGCGGTGCCCATACCCTGCACCGTACCTGTGCTACAAGAAAAAGGGAATCAAGTAACGCTTTACCCCGGCATTAAAGAAAATGCCACAAGTACCAACCGCTCCATTTTCCCCTTTTTTGAACCTATCGTGGTGGATATAGATTTTGAACCCGGCAAGATTTACCGCTTTACCGCAGAGCAAATGGTTTTTAAATACAAGCCAAATGTGAATTTTTTGTGGATTGAAGGATTTGAAAACGAAACCATTAGCCTGACCCCGATAAACGGCAAATCGGCACCTTACCAGCGCATAAAAAACCCCGACAAAGTGCTTGAAGGCGAAGCATCGCTGCAAGTGTTGCTAAAAGAAAACGACTCAATGATGGCCTTGGAAGCCTTCAACTTCATAAAAGGCAAAGAATTTAATTTGGGAAGTCCGGCATTTTTGGAATTCAACTACAATGTGCAAACCACCATACAAGTGGGTTTTGGCTTTAGATCGGCCGATGGCTACATTGCACGCGACCAACCCTACCTTTACCTGCGCGAAACCAAGGGCGAATGGAAAAAAGTATATGTGAAACTTACCGATCAGGTGGCACTTCTTGACGATGAAGCAGGTATTAAACCCTATTTTTTGGCGCTGTTGCCCAAAGACCAAACCTCGGTGGAAATATTGATAGACAACATAAAGCTCATAACCTTTGAATAGGAACAGATTCGGCTGGATTTTCGCCCTTTCCGATTTTTTGTCAACGGCAGTTGCCTGGTTCATTTTTTACGTATATCGCAAAGAATACCTTGAACCGGCCGTTTTTGGCGACATACCGGTTACTTTCAACAACCGCTTCTATTTGGGTATTATCATCATTCCCACCTTTTGGCTGTTGTTTTACTACCTGATAGGAAGCTACAAAAGGGTTTACCGCCGCTCGCGCCTCAGCGATTTTGGCAATACCATAGCCGTGAGTTTTCTTGGCTCTATAACCATATTTTTTGCCCTTGTACTCGACGATTTTGTAAAAGAACCAAAATACTTCCGCGATGCCTTTGTGGTGCTGCTATCGGTAAACTTTATTTGCCGCTACCTGCCGCGCTTTGTCATACTTACCTACATCAAAAACAAAATTGTAAAAAGGCAAATTGGCTTCAATACGCTACTTATTGGCGACAACCAAAAGGCCCTTGACTTATACAACGAATTGGAAAGTGAGTCGTACTCGCAGGGTTATTTTTTCAGGGGTTTTATCAGGCTCGAAAACGGCGAAAGCTACCTGGGTGAGCATTTGCCCAATCTTGGTGGCATGGACGATATTCCGCGCACTATCAAAGAAAAATACATAGAAGATGTAATCATAGCGCTGGAGCCCGAAACCAAACAGCATATAGAGCTGCTTATAGAACAGCTTGACGGAGAACCTGTTGTGGTTAAAATGATTCCCGACATGTACGACATCGTTTCGGGCAGGGTAAAAATGCGCAACGTGTTTGGTGCCGCCCTCATCGAAATATTCCCCGAAATACTGCCCGCCCTGCAAGCCAACATCAAAAGGCTGCTCGATATTTCGGTATCGTTGTTTTTGTTGATAGCCTTACTTCCGTTTTACGCATTTTTGGCACTTTGGGTGAAGACAAGTTCAAAAGGCCCTGTGTTTTTTAAGCAAGAACGCATCGGCTACAAAGGGCATCCTTTTCACATCATCAAATTCAGAACCATGGTGGTGGACGCCGAAGTGGCCGGACCACAATTATCAAAAACCAACGACCCAAGAATAACCCGCGCAGGAAGGATACTGCGCAAATACCGCTTTGATGAACTGCCACAGTTTTACAACGTGCTTATTGGCGAAATGAGCCTGGTGGGACCGCGACCTGAAAGGCAGTTTTTCATTGACCAAATAGTAAAAAAAGCCCCGCAATACAAGCATTTGCTCAAAGTGAAACCGGGAATAACCTCTTGGGGAATGGTGAAATATGGCTACGCCGAAAATGTGGAGCAGATGATAGCCCGCATGAAATACGACCTTTTGTACATAGAAAATATGTCTCTTTCCATGGATTTCAAAATATTTGCCTATACTGCAATCACAATTTTAGGCGGACGTGGCAAATAACCCAAAACTGAAATGGATAGAACGCATGACTTTTCTGCTCGATTCGGAGTTCAGGATTCCGGGCACCGAAGTTCGTTTTGGGCTTGACCCCGTTATCGGCCTCTTCCCTATAATCGGCGATTTGGTTTCTTATGTCATTTCAGCACTTTTGGTATTTACTATGGCGCAAAACGGCATCAGCGGAAAGCTTTTGCTCAAAATGCTGGCCAACATTTTTATCGACCTTATTATAAGTGGCATTCCTATGGCGGGGCAGATTGGCGATTTCTTTTACAAAGCCAACAATATGAACCTGAAGCTCTACAAAGAATACCTTGAAGAAGGCAAACACCGTGGTAGTGCAGCACCTGTGTTGTTGGTGGCCCTGCTCTTGCTCATAGCGCTGCCCATAGTGTTTGGCATCATGGTTTTCTATACTGCAAGCACCCTGTATCATTGGATTTTCAATACCTGAAAATTGCCACAAAACATTTGCTCCGGAGGTATTACATTTGATTAATGGCGCAAAAAACACTAACACAAATTCTGGGAATTTCTTATCCTGTAATAATGGCTCCCATGTTTTTGGTGAGCAACGAAGCCATGGTGATAGCCGCCGGAAAAGCCGGAATAACGGGAGCCATTCCCGCCCTTAACTGGCGCAGTACGGAGCTGATGAAAAAAGGCATTGAACAGATAAAAGCTGCTTCTGATGCGCCTTTTGGCATCAATCTCATTGTCAACAAATCGAATATCAAGTACAAAGAGCAACTGCATACTTTGTGCGAGCTTGGCGTTGACTACCTCATCACCTCGCTGGGGAATCCCAAAGAAACCATAGAGGCGGCACATGCCAACGGTATCAAGGTTTTTTGCGATGTAACCGATTTGAAATACGCGCTGAAAGTACAGGAACTTGGAGCCGATGCCGTGATAGCTGTAAACAGCAATGCAGGTGGACATGCGGGCAATATTCCCAAAAATGAGCTCATAGCACTCCTTCAGCAAGAAGTGGAAATACCCATTATATCGGCCGGTGGCGTGGGCAATGCCAAAGAATTGAAAGAAACGCTGGCCCTTGGCGTAGCAGGTTGTTCGGTGGGCAGCATATTTATTGCGAGCAGCGAAAGCCCTGTTTCTGACGAGTACAAACAAGCTTGTATAGACTACGGCAAGAGCGATATTGTAATGACCACCAAGCTTTCGGGTACGCCCTGCACGGTAATAAAAACGCCTTATGTAGAAGAAATAGGCACCAAACAGAGTTTTTTGGAAAGCCTGCTCAACCACAACAAACGCTTGAAAAAATGGGCCAAAATGCTCACCTTTTACAAAGGCATGAAATCGCTGGAAAAGGCGGCTTTTTCGGCAACCTACAAAACGGTGTGGTGCGCGGGACCAACCATAGAAAATACCAAGGCCGTGCGCCCCATTGCACAAATTGTCAACGACCTGGTGAAAGACATCGCCCATGAGTAGCTACAACCTTTCTAAAGCCAACCGCTTGTTGTTTTTCTTTGGATTGACCAAAATTCCACTCATCAAGTTTGTACGACCCAAAATCATTGCTTTTGATGCGGAACATATAGTGGTGAAAATTCCCCTGCGCCGACGCAGCAAAAACCACTTGAAATCCATGTATTTCGGAGCCTTTGCCATTGGCGCCGATTTGGCAGCCGGCTTTTTGGCTTTTTGGCTGTTTCAGGAGCGCAAACTCAAGGCTTCCTTTGCATTCAAGAGTTTCAGATCAGAATTTCTGCGCCGCGCCATGTACGATGTGTTTTTTGAATGCCATGCCGGCCAAGAAATTTTGGATGCGGTAAAAGCTGCCGAACAACAAAAGGAACGGGTAAATAAATTGGTGAAAGTAGATGCCTATTGCTACGAAAACGGTGAAAAAGTGAAGGTCGCTGAAATGGAAATTGAGGCTTCTATCAGAGTAATTTGAAAACAGTGAAATTACAATACTCGCTTCGCGAGATGAATAATTTATTTGTTGATTTGCTGATTTGTTGATTTGCTGATTTGCTGGTTTGCTGGTTGGGAAAATCTTTTATCTCGTTTCCAACGAGATTTCGAAAACTCAACAAACCTTTCTGTCATTGCGGACTTGATCCGCAATCTTTTGATTTGAAAAGCCTATCGTAGCAGACCTGACAGGTTTTAAAAACCTGTCAGGCCTTTCTATAATGACTTGATATTGAAGAAATTGACATTCCTTTTTCATCTATTATTTATCACCTATCACCTATTATCCAGGTGTGCATGTTGGCACTCGGCTGGAGCCGAGCGCCAAAGTGAGCTTGTTCGATAGGCCGTTGTTTTGTTATATAATTATATCACCCCT
>WGNN01000108.1 GCA_016124515.1 bacterium | reverse complement strand
TTATCTACCTGGGCGACAATGCCCGCGTACCCTACGGCACCCGCTCATTCGAAACCGTTTATGAATACACCCTGGAGTGCGTATTGCAACTTTTTGAGCTCAATTGCCACTTGGTAATTTTGGCCTGCAACACGGCGAGTGCCAAAGCCTTGCGAAGCATTCAAAGGAACGACCTACCCAAAATTGAAGCATACAAACGCGTGTTGGGTGTATTGAGACCAAGCACCGAAATGGCCGTGGAAATGACAAAAAATGGCCATTTGGGCATATTTGCTACCGAAGGCACCGTGCGCTCCAACTCTTATCAAATTGAAATTTCAAGGTTTTTTCCTCAGGTAAAAGTGAGCCAACAAGCCTGCCCCATGTGGGTGCCGCTGGTAGAAAATGACGAACACGATGCGCCGGGGGCCGATTATTTTGTGCAGAAATATATAAACCATTTGCTGGAAACCGATGCAGACATTGACGCCGTATTGCTGGCCTGCACACATTATCCGGTGTTGTATAATAAAATAAGGCAATACCTGCCCGCCCACATCCATATTATATCGCAGGGCGAGTTGGTGGCCGAGAGTACCAAAAATTATCTTCATCGCCATAGAGAAATGGATGTTTTGTGCACCAAAGGTGGCAGCCGCAGGTATTTCACCACCGAGTCGCCGCAAATGTTTGCACAAAAAGCAAGTCAGTTTCTGGGGCATGAAATAACCGTTCAAAAATTGCATTTATAATGTCAAAACCCCATTTAATTCTCATACACGGATATGCCGAAACCGGCGACATTTTTAAAAACATCGTCGCTTTATTAGAAGAAAAATATATAGTACGGATTCCGGAATTACCGGGTTTTGGTATTACCGCTGCTCCTGCCCACGGCAATTATGCCATAACATCATACGCCGAGTGGCTGTTGCAATATTGTGAAACTAATAAAATAGACAGCGCCATAGTGGCGGGTCATAGTTTTGGCGGCTACCTTGCTGCCCAATTTGCTGCCCTATATCCCGAAAAAATCAAAGGTTTGGCTTTTATCCATTCCCATGCCGGCGCCGATTCTGATGAACGTAAAAAGCGGCGCGAAGGCATTGCAAACGCCATAAAGAAGCACGGTAAAAAACCATTTCTTGACTTGTTTTACCGCGGGCTTTTTCAGGAAAACGATATAGAATACCACAAAGGAGCCTTGGCAGAACTCTTTGAAAAAGGGATGAAAATGCCAGACAAAACCCTTATTGAGCTTCAATACAGCATGCAGCAGCGGCCCGATTTGCGTACGGAACTATCACAGCTTGATGTACCTATATTATATTTTGAAGGCGCCTACGACCCCATGTTTCATTTGTACGATGTGGTGGCCCAAACCCAAATAATGCAAAATGCGCTGCTGCAAATAGAGCCCGTGAGCCACATGGGGCAATATGAATGCCCAAAAACCCTGGCAAGCCAACTCAAGGAGTTTTTTGGAAAATACGTGGAATAGACAGCGTTGACTATAAGTGTGCGCCAAAAAAAATCTCCACCTACAATTGTAAATGGAGATGAATAAATCTAAGGTGACCCCGACAGGATTCAAACCTGTAACCCTCAGAGCCGAAATCTGATGCGCTATTCAGTTGCGCCACGGGGCCATTTGAAATCGGTTGGCAAATGTAATACCTTTTACCGCCACGAATAAAATTTTTGCTTTAGAATTGAAGACCTACCACCCAATTGGAGGCTTGGTAACCAAATCTCGCAATTACAAAACCGAAGGTGCGGGACAACAAGCAAACAATTTGTATCTTATTCAAATAAGACACACGCCGGAGACAAGCAATATAACCTCAACTAAGTGAAAATAGTAGCGTAAAATTGTAGTCAGGATATGCAAAACGAAATTATATACCTCGACCACAACGCCACCACACCTGTTGATCTACGGGTTTTGGATGCCATGATGCCCTATTTAACCCACGAATTTGCCAATGCCAATAGCACGCATGTTTTTGGGGTAAAGGCCAATGATGCCGTTAAAAAAGCAAGAAATCAAGTAGCTGGACTCATTGGTGCTGAAGCGCATGAAATCGTTTTTACAAGTGGGGCTACTGAAGCCATCAACGCCGCTATTAAAGGCGTTGCCGAAAATTATGGAGCCAAAGGAAAACACCTAATTACCGTAAAAACCGAACACAGTGCGGTTTTAGATGTTTGCCAATACCTGCAGAAAAAAGGTTTTGAAATAAGCTATTTAGATGTTGATAATCAGGGATTAATCAACTTAACTGAACTGCAAAGCCAATTAAGAAGCGACACCATTTTGGTGAGTGTAATGTTGGCGAACAACGAAACGGGAGTGATTCAACCCATTAAACAAATAGCAGAATTGGCACATAAGGCGGGTGCTCTTTTTATGTCGGACACCACTCAAGCGGTAGGCAAAATACCGGTAAATGTAGATGAAATGGGGATTGACTTGCTCTGCATGAGTGGACATAAGGTTTATGCGCCTAAAGGCGTGGGCGCTTTGTATGTGAGGCAAAGGGGAAATCGCGTAAAGTTGCCATCCTTATTACACGGCGGCGGCCACGAAAGGGGCATGCGTAGCGGTACGCTCAATGTGCCCGGTATTGTGGCCATAGGCCATGCTTGTGCCTTGGCCATGCAAGAAATGTCAGATAACGAAAAACACATCAAAAGCCTGCGAGATTACCTTGAAACCGAATTATTAAAAATAGAAAACACCCAAATTAACGGCACAACTAAAAACCGTTTATACAACACGAGTAATATTCTATTCAAAGGGGCCGATTCTGATGCTATTATCATGGGTTTAAGTCAAAACGAAGACCTTCCCGTTATTGCCGTAAGTAACGGAAGTGCTTGTACTTCAACCCGTATCGAACCTTCGCACGTGCTTACGGCAATGGGTTTAGATGAAACAGATGCTTATAGTTGCTTGCGTTTTTCTCTTGGTAAAAACAACTCCAAAGAAGCAATAGCGCTAGTGATTGAGCAAATTAAAAAGGTGGTTGGCGATTTAAGAGCGATGATTTTATAACTCCTCTAGCAAACCCAGATGAATTAATAAACCTCTAGCGGGGGAATGCTTTCGCTCAACAAAAGGCCTGAAGTTTTCTGTTTCAAAATGTTCCAATTTTTCATAAGCTAAATAAATCATTTCCAAATCGATTGGAGTAGTCTTTGTAGATTTAGCATCCAATCTTTGAAAATACATGATATTGCCTTCAAATCTTGCGACGTGGTATCTTTTACCACTTGAACTTAGGTAATTTTTAACGGCTTTGGCTCTTGACAGAAATTCTTCTTTTGAAATTATGGGTTTTATTTTTATGTACATGGCAATTTATTTACTCGTTATCCACAGAAATATCACCCAACAATTTATCGCTTTCAGTTGTGGGAAGCTCCTGAACCGTACGCAATTTTCGTTCGATTGCCCTACTTCTTACACCCGTATTATCAAGCTCCTTTGTGGCTTGAATGAGTTTATCTCTTGTTTTTTCTATAATACCGCCAAACTTGCCAAATTCGGTTTTTACCGCGCCTAACAAATCCCACACCTCGCTGCTGCGCTTTTCTATGGCAAGGGTTCTAAAGCCCATTTGCAAGCTGTTTAAAAAGGCACTTAAAGTAGTGGGGCCGGCAATGGTGATTTTATAATCTTTTTGAATTTGTTCAAACAATCCCGGTGTGCGCAACACTTCGGCATAGAGGCTTTCATAGGGCAAAAACATGACACCGTACTCGGTAGTGTTGGGTGGATCGATGTATTTCTCCTTTATATCCATCGCATTTTTTCTAATGCTGTGGGCAAAGGATTTGCGGTATTCTTCTATTTTATCGGTATCGCCATTGTCATAGGCATCCACCAAACTCTCATAATCTTCTTTGGGGAATTTGCTATCTATGGGCAACCAAAGGGTTTTTTCTACATTATTGCCATTGGGCATTTTTACGGCAAACTCTACCACTGCCCCACTGCCCTGCTTGGTTTTTACATTTTGAGCATATTGGTCGTTGGTGAGCAAATCTTCCAACAAATTATGCAATTGGTACTCGCCCAAAATACCCCTTGATTTTACATTGCTCATGGTTTTGTTGAGGTTGCCCACGTCTTTGGCCAGGTTTTGCATATCGCCCAAACCCTTGTGGACCGCTTCCAAACGCTCACTCACCAGTTTAAACGACTCACCCAAGCGTTTTTCAAGGGTTTCGTTGAGTTTTTCGTCAACGGTTTTGCGCATTTCGTCCAGCTTTTGCTCATTTCCTTTTTGCAGCTCGGCTATTTTCTTCTCTACCGTATTGCGAATACCTTCTATTGACTCCTTGAGCTCCTTCCGGTTTTCCTTATTATTAATTTCTATACTGTTTTGAAAGGCGGTGAGCTTTTCATCAAATATTTTTCTAATGGCTTCCAGTTTTTCTTCGTTGCTTTTGGTGAGTTGGCCCAACTGCGCTGAAAAGGTTTTGGTAAAAGCATCCAGGCGCATGCCCACTTCATCGCGCAAATCCTTAGCCCCTTGAGCCGTTTCTTTTCGGTTGGTAGCAAACTCATCTTTTAGGTTACGTTCGGTGTCACGGAGCTGCCGTGCCAACAAACCTAAATTTGTTTTCAGCTCCGTCGCATCATTTCCATCACTACTCTTTTTGGCAGTGCGCAGGGTGAGGATAATGTTGGTGATTAGCAACACCAAAGCAGCAGATATGAGTATGGTGGTTAGGGGCATTTAATACTATTTAAAACAATATTGAATTGATTTCATCATATTCTATTTCTTCTGAGTTTAGTCTGCTTTTAAGCTTTATGATGTCGATTTCAATAAGTTTATCTCCTTCGATTCTTAGGCAGTCTTTAAACTTCTTGAAAATGTAGTCTGCAGAATGTCTTGAAAGACCATAATTCTGCAATGCAATTACAACAGTATTTTGGGTTCCGTATTCCAAAAATGTAGCCCAGTTTACACCAGCATTTTCCTCACCTAATATTTCAACAAGCATAGCATAGTAGTTATTGAAGTATTTTTCGAATAGGTATCTTAGTACACTTTCAATATCGTCAATGATGTTGCCAATCAGAATGTTAATATGGTGTTTGCTATTGTCGAAAATCTCATATGATTGTTTCCCATTAACATATCCCACCATTAAGGTGCTCCCTCTTTGATTATAATAATTAATAGATTCATTGATAATTTGACTCAATGATATTCCATTTATCCATTGATTCATTAGAACAGCATAATAGTCAAGTTGACTCTCAGATTTTAATTTCTTTTCTTCAGTTGACCAATGATAGATTCTGTAAAGATTATGGAGCCAATCTTTACAAACTTCATAAGAAACCCTATTTGGCAGTTTGATAGTTATTGGATCTTTTGATTTTTTCTTCAGCGAGACATAAACCTCATTCTGAATATTCAGTTTGATTGAATTATTTGTGTTTAGAACGCTTGAAGGAACTTCAATTTTCCCTGTTTTCTCTTTCGCCAACTCAATAATTGCTTCCTTGTTATCAGCAATCAGCTTTTGAATAATTTCACTTCTATAGTTACTTCTTTTAATTTCAAGTGTATCTATATTTATGATATTAGCTATATACTCTAAAATCTCCTTAATTATAACTGACTCAAACCTCACAACAGGTTTTTCTTGAAGAATTTCTTCAATCTTCTTTAGCTTTTTGTCAATGTAATTTTCAACTAAGGGATTAAGTCTAATATCGATTTCATTTGACAAGAGATACTCATGTTTCTTCCACTCTTTTTCGGTTTCTTTCAAACAGATAATATTTCCTGACAATTCTAATCTTAACCGTCCTGCTCTACCTGCTAGATTCCAAAAGTCTATTGGTTTAAAAAAAGAATTCCCATGTACTCTATTATTTAGAATAAAAACATTTTTGGCAGGCAGATTTACACCCTCTAAAAGGGTCGAAGTACAAAATACAAAGTTGATTTCACGCTCTTTAAAAAGTCCTTCAATTTTGCTTCTTATTATTTGAGGAAGAGTACCATAATGATAACCAATTCCCCTTTCCAGAAACTCGCCCAGGAAGTAATCTTTATGGATATACGCTTTGATTTGACGAATTACTTTCTTTACGTTTTTGGAAACTTCAATCTCTTTGTTTCTGCTTTGCTCAAATAGTTTGGCAGCTTTATCAACGGCATCAAATCGAGAACTGCAATAAACAATGTTACTTTCTTCGTCACCAATTGCCGAGAGTAAATCAAAAATCGTTTCTGCCGTTGTTACGATTTTAGGTTCAAATTCATAATTCCCATTGTCAAGATAATGGGTTACTTTTTTCTCAACCAAATCTATAAAAAACAGATTTTGTGAAACAGGTGTTTCTATAGTTCTGAAAAATTGCTTCTCGTCTTTTTTGAACAGTTTCAGAAATACTTCAGGATTTGAAACATTTGGAGAAGAGAAATATAAATTCAGGTTTGGATTTCTTCTTAGTGCCTTTGAAATAGCTGAGTACGCAGTTACCGCCCGACTGTCTTTTTCTGCTGCCAGTTTATGGGCTTCGTCTATGAACAGATAAGCAATGTTTGGATTTTTCTTTTGTGACAAATAACTCAAGAGTCTTTCAGGAGTGAGCACAAAAATGTAATGCTGCTCTATTGATGGCAATTCAGAAACATTAGAGTTGGTTATTACCGTGTAATTGTAATGCTCCAAAACATCTTTGAGTTCTTTGTTCAGGTCTATGGAAAACTGATTAATCAAAGCCCTGGTCGGAACCATTATGACAATATTCTCAGGCGGTTTGTTGCCTACTACTTTTCTGATAAAGGATTTAATGATAAACGATTTGCCCATTGAAGTCGGGCCTGAAAAGCTAAAATACTTCGAGCCGCTTATCTTCTTGTAAAGCTCAAATTGCGAATCGGTGAAAATTAAATCTTCGGTATCGGGAACGGCTTGAATAAACTCCTTGACTTTCTTTTCAAGTTCTCTGTCAAAAGGCAATTCAGAACTGTTGTTTTCATTCTTCAAAAACTCAATGCCCGGAAAGTTGCCTAATTTTGCCAATACAGAATGTGAGAAGGTCTGGTAATAAGGATTGACTTTGTAATCTTCATTGAGCAGGGTGATGAGTTGGTAGGCTTTGTTTCTTGCTTTCGGATTTTTGGAATTTGAAAGGATGTCGGCAAAGCGAAGTGTGTCGTTTAATTCCTTT
Organism: bacterium; assembly: GCA_016124515.1. Lineage (GTDB taxonomy): Bacteria > Bacteroidota > Bacteroidia > CAILMK01 > JACPUW01 > JACPUW01. The sequence goes on along the minus strand of WGNN01000108.1, from coordinate 10,848 downwards.
TCGGTCAGTTTAAAACTTCTGCCATTTTCCGCAAATAAATTATTTGCCAATAGCTTAGCCGCTTTATTATTGAGCTTAATAAAGTATTCATCTTGCAACACATCATTGGCTAACCGTTCTATCATTCTTCTGCTCGTGTTATTTTCTTGATAATTTCTTTCCTTGTTTCATCCAGTTTCATGAACGGGAAAACATAAACGTAAAACGTGTAGCTGAAAAGCCCGTATTCTTCAATCTTCTTTTTGATGTGGTTCATTTTGCTCTCAACCTCCAATTTAATTTTTGACTTTATTATAGCTAGAAATTTGTCATTGCTCAACCGCTTTTCATCTTCAGTTGGGTCAATCTCAAAACCAGCGAAAATGGCAAAGGCGTTATTTTTAATTATTGGGTCAGCATCATTCGCCTTTGGCATAATTACCGATTTTAAGAATTGGTATAAATCTTCGTCGAAAGCCTCTTTACACAGTTGCGAATTGATTAGCCCAATCTCATCATAGATATTGTTCTTTTTCCTTTTCAAAAAATCATTGATTGATTTAAAAGCTTGGGAAATAGATTTTGTTAAACTCTGTTCAAGTTTAGATTCCCCAAAAATTAGCTGGTAATTTTTGGGAGACAATTCAAGTAAGTGAATGCCGTCTGAACCTTTTGCATAGTCGTTTGACGATAGTTTGATTTCTAACTTTGTCAGAATTTTCGGAGCTTTTAGATGAGCTTCAAGAAATGAAAACAGAAGCAATTCACCTGCTTCACCGTCATTAACAGAATGTTCTCTAAATTTTCTAGATGCTTTTTTCACCAAGCCAAATATTTTACCACTATTTTTTAAATCCAATATTTCCTTCCGCGAAAGAGCAAATGGTATCATATTCTCGCCTAGATGATCTATTAATTCTTCATAACAAAACTGGTTGTTCTCAATTTTAAGAATATGCAGATTAAGTTTTGAATTTGTATCGGGTACATCACATTCAATCTCTTTATAAAAGAGGTCTAAGAATTTTTCGCTTATGCTCGGTTTAAAATCCATAGTTGATTATTTAAGCATACTCCCTCTATGCCACTCAAAATTCTCTTGCAAGGGCCAATATTTTCTTTCTTTGGGCAAGTTAATTTCTTTTCCTTCAAAAATGCGAATGGAATAATCGGATTCTTTCTCAGTAAACCTATTGGATATTAAAACCCTGTAGTTTTCATCAACTGAAATCAAACCGCGGTCAAAAGCTCGGTGCAGATTAGGGCAAAGAGCAATTCCGTTGCTGATGGTGTCGTTGTAGCTTTCGCTAAATGGCACTATGTGGCAAGCGTCAACCATTGAAACTGAAAGTGTAGAGTCAATCCGCATTCCTGAAATACAACAGGTATTGTTATATATTTTTGGCACTTCTCTTTTAAAAACACTTCCCCTTATAAAAATTTCTTCTTCATTTTTCGATTCCAAAAGCCGCTTGCTCTCAGCTCTATACACTTCAACAGGTTCTTTCAGTATTTTATCTTCCAAATCATCGAATAGCTTTTTCTGCCAACCAACAGGATTCGAATATTTAGACTTTGAATTAGGAAAATACTCGTCCAGTATAAAATGCTGAAACATTCCATTGATCTTTAAATCACTCATCAATACATATAACTCTTCATCTAATACCGCATATTCAATGGCCGCATTTAGATTTGAAAAGCTGCGCATCGCTGATTTTAAACTCAACACGTTTTCAAAACCATGCTTTGGAATTAGCATCCAAAACTTGTCGCTTGTTAAATGGTAAAATGGCAAGGCAAAACGGCAATCGTGTGCGGTGGTAACTAATAAATTCCAGTTCGTTTTAAAAAGTGCTACTAATTCAGGAGTTATGTAAATTTTGTTTTCAGTTATAATATTTGACGTTACTGCTTGTAGAACCGAAAGTAATAATACCGGCTTGTGCGGTGCAATTCCCTTTGAGCGGTCAACTCTCAACTTTTTAAACCTGTTAAGGTAACTTGCTATTGTTTTCTCATTACGTGCCATTCTATCATATTACAACTATCCTTCCACCAAAACCATTAATCAATAGCCGAGTTCCATCATTAAGATCACACCAATCAATTATTTCATTTTCAATGTATTGAACATTCAAAGCCATCTACACTTCCGGTTTATTCCATTTTAAAACCCGCAAAATAAGCAAATTGACCTTTGAACTGTCTTGCGGTCAATCAATTTCAAGCGCACAACCAGCGCCATTGCCATAGTGGCTTGTGGGGCAACAACAAGTGTTGGATTTGTGTGGGTAGCCTTCCTAAAAATTGGGCGACAACAGGTACTTGCTGTAGAACTCTGTGATGATTTGTATGGCTTCTTCGGCAGTGTCAACCACGCGCACCAAATTGATGTCGGCAGACGATATGTTGTGGAACTGCTCATTGAGCACCTTCTTGATCCAGTCGAGCAAGCCGCCCCAGTAGTCGCTGCCTACCAGCACAATCGGAAACTTACCAATTTTGTTGGTTTGTATCAGCGTGAGCGACTCAAACAGCTCATCGAGCGTGCCAAAACCGCCGGGCATTACCACAAAGCCTTGCGAGTATTTTACAAACATCACCTTGCGTACAAAAAAGAAGTTGAAGGTCATGAGTTTGTCCTGGTCTATATATGGGTTGTTGCCCTGCTCAAATGGCAATTCTATGTTGAGCCCCACCGATTTGCCACCGGCTTCCATGGCGCCTTTGTTGCCCGCCTCCATAATACCCGGGCCACCGCCTGTTATTATTCCGTAGCCTTCAAGGGTTAGGCCGCGCGCTATATCCACCGCCAGTTGGTAGTACTTATCCTCAGGCTTGGTACGTGCCGAGCCAAATATTGAAACACAAGGACCAATTTTATTCAGTTTTTCAAAGCCTTCTACAAATTCGCTCATCACTTTAAAAATCTGCCATGATGATTCAGCCTTTATCTCTGACCAATGTTTGTTTTCAAAGGCTTCTTTTATCTTTTCGTTCATATCAATTCATCTAAAAATAGGGGCGGCAAAATAGCCAATTATTCCATCATTAAACAAAAAGCCCCGGCTTTCGGTACCGGGGCTTGCTGCAATTGGCTGCGTTTTTAATATTATTTAAGCCTCCGTAAATGACCTGTGTTCTATTGCAAGCCTATGCCTTTGCTCAATGGAGGCTCGGTTGGACAGCCACGCTGCCTACCAAACTGAATTCAGGGAGCTGAACTCACAGACCAACCCGCCAATCTACTACTTCAAGATGAGCATGAACATGCTTATAACTTAGCAATAAAGTTGACATTAAGACCTACAAGCAGTACTCCATTAAAAGAAAAACCCCTGCCTGTTACAGCAGGGGTTTTATGAAACCAATTACCAAATTACTATCGTAATTACAAAAGATCGAGCAATGTTACTCTGTCGTCAATAACCACTTTTACTATGGTTTTGCCACTCATCACAGGTAACTTTTGTCTCATCGAGCATGTAAATATAGTTAACTGCGCGCTGATTATGTTCACCTATTTTAGAAATTAATCTTACCAACATATCAAATGCCTTGATATTTACATAAGCGTCATGTTGCCAAATGCAGCTTATTTTCAGTGAATTAGCGGATTAATGTGGTATGTGGTAATTTTTGCATCATTCAATTCCTTTGAAAATCAATAGGATAAATTTTTCACATCTTTCAAAAGCACCCTGCTACTTCTTCGCATTAACATTACATTGGCATTGCAAATATGTACGGCCTATGTGACCACCGCAGATATTCATTTGAAGCTACATTAACACTGACATTCCAAACGGCCACCAACTCAAATTCACATGGTACTTATTGTACTTGCTATAAGTTCTCGATGACTCGATCTCAATCAATTTACATCCAAAAATGGCTTTACTGCATCATTTGCTCAATTTTATTGAGAATATCCAGTTGTTCAACCGCATCAAAATGAAGTTTCACCATATCGCTGAGGGTGCTGAGTTGACTTTCGTAGTCTTCCTTGTCTATACGTTTTTGCAAAAACATCTGTTGGTACAGAGATAAATTGTTGAGCACAAAGGCTTTGCTTTGCCCACACAGGTACTCGCTATAAAACTGCAGCAAATCGGGGCGGTGCAACACCTGTTGTCTGAAACTCTCATTTATATTTTCGCTACCCTTGGCCGCCCACAACCTGCAAATTGTTTTTTGCAATGGATAATAAGGGTATTTCAATTGCGCTTTTACAGCTGTTTCCACCTCGCTGTCGTACAAACCACCAAGTGCTATTACCGTTTCAATTTTTATGAGATACGAAGCTTGGCTAAGGTATTCGAGAAGCTGTTTTTTACTCAGAAAATTGTGCCTTGCCAAGTAATTTACAGTCAATGCAATAACGCCGGTATTTTCGCTTTTGAGCAGCGGTGTTACATCATACATTACACTATCGCGCTTAATGGCATATAGCAAGGCGGCATCAGATTCGTATTGACTGCGGTTGGCCAGGTTGTTGGCTGCTACCAATTGTTGCTTTTCATCGGATGTGAAGCTACTCCAGTTTTTCGTAATAAACGCAACCGCCTCGTGGTGTATTCTATAATCGCCACTTTGCACAGCTTGTTTCCACGCATTAAAATCACTGCCCATTTCGTACTCAACCATTGGAAACAGGTTGACATCAGGTACCAGACAAAGGGGCTTAGAATGGGTAAAACTGTACTGCTGCATCGACTTGCTTACCGGCACCGAAAAGGTATCGACCGCGCCACCGGGCAGCAACTGTACAAAGGGCAACCTAAACCTGAAGGTGGCGTAGCCCGCATCGGTTTGCAACTGGTTAATGGTCATTCTAAAAAGCTTTGAACTGTCGTTGTAGTGGTAGTTTATACGTAAACGCGGATGGTTTTCGGTAGCGAACCACTGTTGAAAAAACTGGCTGAGGTCAAGGCCGCTTGCTTGTTCGAATGCATGCCTCAGATGATCGCTATCCACCGCCTTAAAGGCATTTTGTGTAAGGTATAATTTTATACCCCTGAAAAAAGCTGGATCGCCAAGCTTTTGGCGCAGTAAATGCAAAACCATAGCGCCTTTTTGGTAGGTGTGCCGGTTGAACATATCATCGGGCTTTGCATAATGATAATTTATTATTGGATGTACATTATAACTGCTCTCTCGGAAATAGGCATTTCGGTATGATGTTATTTTGCTGAAAGCCGCTTGTTGTCCTTCAGTGTGTTCAAGCCAAAGGTACTCGCCATAGCTTGCAAAAGCTTCGTTGAGCGACAGATTGGCCCAAGATTCGCAGGTTACCAAATCGCCAAACCATTGATGAACGAGCTCGTGAACTATATAATCTTCGTACGTTTCGTCGTTGTGCGCTATACTATCGTGTTGAATGCTATTCATAATAGTGGTGGCCGAGGTGTTTTCCATAGCCCCCGACACAAATTCTCTCACGGCCACTTGCGCGTATTTATCCCAGGGATAATTGTAGCCAAATACTGACGAAAACCACTCAATCATTTCCGGAGTGCGGCCAAAAATCATATTGGCGTATTTGGCATATTCAGGTTCGGTATAATAATAAACCGGTAGTTTACCGCCTTTATTATCTTCGGTAATGGCAAAATTGCCCACAGCTATCATGGCTAGGTAAGGCGCGTGTTTTTGGGTTTGTTTCCAGTAAAAAGTGCGGCTGCCATCGTTGTTGAGCAACATATAAACCAATCTTCCATTAGAAAGGGCAGTGTATGGCGTATCTACGGTCAGGTATATTTCCTGCGAAGTTTTTTGGTTTGGCGCGTCAATGCATGGCATCCAACCAGAGTTGCTCTCCGCCTCGCCCTGACTCCATATTTGTGTGGGATAATCGGGTATTTTTTTATTAGCATTAATAAAGAACAAGCCTTGGTTGCCAAAATCGTCAACAAAACCGCGTTGGTACAGTGTGGTGGGCTTGCAGGTGTATGAAAAAGCTACGTGAACCGTATCTGAAACCGTACATGTTTCGCTGAAATATATTTTCAGGTGCAGGCTGTCGTTATAATCCACCTTGTCAATTTTCAAACCCTTTCTATTAGATTTCAGCGAAATATTGGCGGGGTTTAAGCGAAAAGCCTTTGCATCAATTTTCAGCATGTTTGAAGGCAACAATGGAGTGCAGCTTAGTTCAGCATCAGCCATCACCGCTTCGTGTCGCAAATTGAATTTCAAGCGCAGTTTGATGTGCTCTTGTTTCCAAACCACGGGTCGCGCCAATTTGTATTGCGGGGCCTCAACCACGGGTTTGTCGTTGTGCAACAATTTGTTGCCAATAGTTTCCGTTTGAACCACAACAGGCGGGTTTTCTTCTTCCTTTACCACCTTGCAAGAACCAAGCGCTACCACTGTAAGTAACATGCACAACAGCAGCTTGCTTTGTATTTTAGCGAAACAAATGGGAAACATATCTACACCAACGTTATCCTCCAAAAATATGGTTTGGCAATTTGAGTTTGGTGCATCGCTTTGTTGATATGCTACTTCATTACCACAATCTGTTTTACGGTACAGCGTTTTCCCTTGATTAATACGAGCGTATAAACACCGCTTACCGGTTCTTTTATGTACAGTTGATTTGCTGACATAGTAAAAGATGCAAGGCGACCATCGGGCATAAATAACCTTACCTGTTCAAACTTTAAAAGATCGTTTACCACCAAAGCACCTCTGCTGGGGTTGGGATACACCGCTGTGGATAAACCCTTTATTTCAGCCATGCCTATAGGCCAATTTACATAAACCGTATCGATAAGTGTATCAACCCTGAAAAAGCCAACCGGCCACACCACCACAATATTTCCCCCGCCTTTTGTGCAGTATTGGTCTTTCATCTGCACCGAATCGACCAAACGAACGGTATTCCTTCTTTCGGCCCTCATGGGTGGCAGCATAAACGTACTCGTATCAAGACTTTGCGGGTTGCCATTAATCATGGAAACGAGTTGGGTTGGTTGGTTTATCACCGTATCTACCAAACCATCGTTTTGTACTTCCATGCTAAGCAGGTGTGTTTTGTTGAATATGGCAGAGTCGGTGCTCGTAATATTTCGCAAGCGCAATTGTGCCCCCACGCGTCCTACATATTTTATGACCACCGAAGTGTCAAAGCGTGCTCCGGGAATACTTGTCTCCGCACTTTTGGCCTTAAAAATAACGCTTGCCCGGTTATCAAAATCAATTGAATAATTTAGCAGAACCGTTGTATCGAACGTTTTGCCTGCTGGAATATTGGCCATGTTGCTGCTGCGAATAAGCGTGTCGTAAACCACCGAATCGTGCAAGATGGAAACGATTACTCCGGTGGCAGTGGCGGCGTTGTTGTTTTTGATGGAAATATTTAACGGCACTACGCCCCTAGGGGTAAAAATGGAATCGGCGTAAAACGGGTTTTGCGTGAATTGCAATCCCTGGGCGGACGAAACGCCGGGAAGGGCCAACCACAAAGCGACAATTGCGCCGAGCAGCAAGCGTTGGTTTATATTTTCCTTTGACCTTTTCATGCGACCAAAACTAGCCATTTACCACAAAAAGCAAGTACCAATAGATATGGGCCTTACCTTTCCAACATCAATATTGCCCATGCTAACTGACCTTATAAATTCGCTGAGTAAAGAAGAGATAAGACACTTTAAACTGGTAACCAAGGGTTTGAAAAGTAAGGAAAACCGCTTGGACCTGGAGCTTTTTGAGTACCTGAAAAACCATAAAAAAAGTGGTGGAGAATCTACTTTCAGAGCCAAATACTACCCCGATAATGCCAATGCTTTCTACCGCCTCAAAAACAGGTTGTTCAACAGGATTTCAAAGTCGCTGCTACTGTTGCACAATGGCAACAACCTGCACCACGAAGTCTTGGAGAACCTAACGTTGTCAAAGATATTTTACAGCAAAGAACGCTTCCAACTTTCGCACCACTACCTGAAACGGGCTGAGCAAAAAGCCACCGCGCTGGATAATTATGATTATTTGGGCATTATTTACCACGACTACATAAAACTAAGCTACGAAATAGAAACCATTGACCTGACCCATATTATCAATTTGCAAAAAAGCAACAGCGAAAAACAGCAGCAACTAAGTGAGCTAAACAATGTATTGGCGCTTGTAAACCACCAATTGCGCCGAAACCAAAATATGGGTACCGGCAGTGCCAACATAAATAAAGTGCTTAGCGAGGTAATTGAGAAACATAGCCACAAGGACGAATACACCCGCAGCTATCAGTTTCAGTACGCTATTTATCAACTCATTACACAGTTTTTATTACAAAACAAAGACTACAAAGAGCTTCAAAACTATGTGATTGATAAATATGATGAATTTAATACCAACAACCTTTTTAGCAAAAGCAACCACGATGCCAAGTTGCAAATGATTACCTTCATCATCAACTCGGCGTTTAAAAATAATGAACTGGCCATTTCGCTGCAATATACTGATATGTTGTACGATGAAATGCTGAAGTTCGGCAAACTTCACTACCACAAATATTTGTTTTTTTACTACCAATCGCTGGTAATGAACTATGCCGACAAACAACCGCACAAAGCCATTAGGATTTTGAATGAAATAAAAGACGATACCAATTTTGTATCAAACCCCTATTATGTGCAATTTATTCAGCTCAATTTGTCGATATTGAATTATGAAAACGGTTTTTTGAAAAAAGCCTATGCAGAGCTTGTTGCCTTAACCAAATCGGCCTTTTTCAGTCAGTTTGACGAACAATTCAAATTGCAGATCTATATGTTTAAAATAGTGGTGGCCTATGATATAGAGGATTACGAAGATTGTCAGGCCACCATTGACTACATTTCATCTACATTTAAGGCTGACGAAAACAGCAATATGTGGCTTAAATGCATACATATATTGGTGCAGCGCGATAAATTTAAAATAGACAAGGAAATAAAAGCACAGGTGCTGGGTATTTACAATTCAACAGATTTGGAAACGACACCACAAAACGAAATTTTCGGCTTCGACACTTGGTTATTAGCCAAAATTGACGCAAATGCTCAGGTGAACGCGTAAGGATTTGGCGCCTACAAAAATGGCTTCCAAACCAGCCAGGTACATTTGATTTGAACGAAAAAATGTTATCCCATGAAACACATCAAACTATTACTACTGACTATGGCAATGGGTCTTGCCAGCCAATGGGCTAGGAGTCAGACCTGTGAAGCCAAATTCAGTCCCAACTCCAATTACCCCAACATTCAAGTAACCACAAGGTTTTTGAACCAATCATCAGCAACAAGTTTAACACACGTAAAATACATCTGGAATTTTGGCGATGGAAACACATCCACCTATTGGAATGCCAGAGATGTTTCACACCACTATACTTCCGTAGGCACCTACAATGTGTGCCTACAGGTAATTGACTCACTGGCCAATTGCTCCGATACCTATTGCGACAGCATTTATATAGCCGCAAAAAATGACTCAACCCTTAATAAGTGTTATACATCAATTTCTTGGTCACCAAGTAAAGTTGAGGAAAAAACAATCTCGTTTATGGATCATTCCGTCAATTTCAATTCTGATGCAACTTATTTATGGCGATTTGGTGATGGTGATACCTCACATACCCAATACGCTGAACATACATTTGCAACTTATGGTGCCAAAACTATTACCCTGATAGTGAGTGATTCTGTTTGTACAGATAGCACCACCCAAACCGTGAATGTAAGCGGGCAAAATTGCTACATTTCGCTTTACCCGGTAATACATGATTCATGTAAAGTTATTTATATAAGCAAATCTGTAATTTATGCCCTAGAGAGTAAAATCAAATGGACGATGAGCGATGGCGCTACCGACTATGGCCGAAGTATTACGCACCACTTTACCCGTGATGGCACTTTTATCGTTCATGCCGAAATAAATGACTCCGCTTCGGGCTGCTTCACCTCATATACTGATTCAATTGCTATAACTGGTTGTGATACATTGGGCAACGACACCTGCCTCACTTGGATAGGTGGCACAATCAGCCGAGATAGTTTGCCCACCTCAAATGCCGTGGTTTACCTTATTGCCAAAGATTCTAACTACCTAAGTGTTATAGACTCAACCTATACCGACTCTTCAGGATATTACCTATTTCAGGCTCCATGCGACAGCTATTTGGTTAAATGTGCGCTATTGCCAAGCGATTCCGGATACGCCTATTACCTGCCCACTTATTATAGAAGCGCCTTGCAATGGAGTCATGCCAAATTCATAAGAGCTAACAATTCAGTCTTACATCGAGACATAGAAATGACGGGCGGCAACAACAATGGCGGACCCGGTTTTATTGGCGGCGATGTGACCCAAGGAGCCAATAAAAAAGACAAGCCACTGCCACATATTCAAATTACTATTTTGGATGAAAATATGCTGGCGGTTTCTTACACCTATTCCAACAACAAAGGCCAATTTGAAATACCCAATCTGGCGCTGGGCAAATACTTGCTATTTGTTGACATACCCGGACTGAAATCTGAAGGTACCTGGATAACCCTTTCCAAAGCACAACCAAGAGTTGAAGATGTGAAAGTTGAAATTAACAGCAACGATGTATCAACAAGTATTGGCGGAGTATATGTGGCTAAGCTGCTTGATCTACAGGTTTTTCCAAACCCTGCAAACAGCACCATCAAGGTAATGGCTCCTATTGAAAGCGGCACCGTACAGGTAACCGACCTTTCGGGCAAAACATATATTAACCAAAGAATAACGCAAAACGCCGTGCTCGATATTTCGGCATTGGCCAATGGTGCTTATATAATAAAAGTATGGACCAAAGACGCGGACCAACCCGCAAGCGGACACTATTTGTTTATGAAG
>WGNN01000068.1 GCA_016124515.1 bacterium | reverse complement strand
GTGCTGCAGGGCGAAGGATGCTACCCGCTCACAAGCGATATTGCCTACCGCGATTCGGTTATTCACTACATGCACAAGCCCGAGTGGGAAGCCATATACAACCAAAACAAAACCATTATTTTAAAAAGGGTATCGCCCGAGAAAACTGAAATGCCTGCCAAAGAATAAGCGGGTTTAGTAGCCAAAAATTATTTACATCTTTGCCCAATGGCAGAAAACTCACAAACGGCCCACTTGCCCTTGCCACCGGCTTTGAAATTGTTGCGCAGCCTCTATCCTGTTATTGAAAGCCTTACACCCGGCCTGGCCAAAATTATTTGCGCCCGCTTTTTCCTGCGTCCTTTCAGATTTGGCCGCCCCGCACCTGAACAAGAAATTGCCCAAAGTGCCAGCACAAGTCAAATTACTATTAACGGCGAGCAGATAGCCTGCTACCATTGGGGCGCCGCCAACCAACCCTATATTCTGTGCGTGCATGGCTGGAGCGGAAGGGCTACCCAGTTTTTTGCACTCATTAAAACCCTATTGGACAATGGCTATTCGGTGCTGGCTTTTGATGGTCCGGCACATGGCAAAAGCACGGGCCGCGAAACCAATTTGGTAGAATTTGCTCAATGTATAGATGCGCTGATAAAATTAAACGGATCTCCGGCCTGCCTGATTGGGCACTCACTGGGTGGCGTGGCCTGTATGTATTACCAAAAACACTACAACAGCTCCATCCCGCAAATCACCATCAACTCACCGGTTTTGCCACAGGAAATATTTGAAAATTATGCTTTCAGGTTAAATGCAAATCCGCAAAAAGTGGCCCGATGGCTGAGCGAATACACCATGAAAAAGCTGGGTATAGCCTTTGAGCAAATAAGCGGAAACGTGTTGGCAGAAGATTTTCCTGAAGTACCTTTTCTGGTTTGTACCGACGAAAACGACCGCGAAGTAAGCCCCGCCAACGCGCAATTGCTTCAACAAAAAATACCACAGGCACAGCTGTTTGTAAGCCAAAAGCAAGGGCATGTGCGCATACTCAAATATGAGCCTTTGCTGCATGCGGTTATTATTTTTATACAAGAAAACACCAAGCAATAGGCGCATTTAAAAAACTATGAAAACGCTTTGCACTGTTCTGGTTTTTCTCGTATGCCAAATAGCTACTGCTCAAGGGTTATTACCGGTAAATTGCTACAGCGGCAAATTGGCTCCAAAATCGGTAATTACCAATGGAAAAGGTTTGTTTTTTGCCCAAAACATGATGTATGAGCACAGCATAACCGTTTACCACCGCGACAGCGGACTCATAGCCACGCTCCCCGATTCGGTGCGGCCCTCAACTTTTGGCTACCGCAAGCTCAACTATTATTTAAAAGGCGCTCCCTGCGAAGCCACAAGCAGCCACGGAGGTAAGTATATTTGGGTATCGAACTACGCCATGACCGGCAAAGGGTTTGACAGCACCGCCAACGACCGCTGCAATCCCGTGGCTGCAAATGGTTATGATTCGAGTTTTGTTTATAAAATATCAACCCGCGACTTAAAAATAAAAGACATAATAAAAGTGGGATGCGTGCCAAAATTTCTGGCCAACTACCGCGATAGCTTGCTTTTTGTTTCCAATTGGTGCAGCGGAAATATGAGTGTTATCAACCTTGCTACCGACCAAGCGATTGATACCATAGAAGTAAAAATGTATCCGCGCGGCATAGCTTTCGACACCTTGAAACATTTGGCCTATTTTGCGCAAATGGGAACCAACCAAATAGCCTGCTATAATATAAAAACCCGGGTTCACCAACAAATTACCGTGAATGGGCGTTCGCCGCGGCATTTGTGTGTAGACAATGAAAAAGGTTATTTATACGCTTCGTTGAATGCCACGGGCACAGTGGTAAAAATAAACCTGAAAGACAAGCAAGTGGAAGCCACATGTCAAAGCGGAAAAGCTCCGCGCAGCATGGTGCTGAGCAAAGATGGCAAGTACCTTTATGTAGTCAATTACCACTCAAATACATTCTCAAAAATTGAAACCGGGCACATGCAGGTATTGGAGCAGGTAAATACCAAGGAAAGACCCATTGGCATTTGTTTTGACGAAGAAAAACATAATGTTTGGGTATCGTGCTACAGCGGATACCTACAGGTTTTTCACGACCAATACTATAATACCGACTCATTATACGGCGAACAAAATTATAACTACGCATTGGTTTTGGGCAGTTTCTCAGAGCTTGCACATGCCACAAAGTTGATGTTGGATACACAGGAATTGTGCAATTGCCACTTGGAAATATTAGAAAACAATGCCATGTACCGCGTGGCCTACTTACACTTCAGCAGCAAAGAAGAAGCCTTGGCTGCAAAAAACAAATATAGTTGGCTCAACCACGGCTGGGTATTACATTTTGCCAATAAAACAACAAAAACAATAAACACACAATGACTACAGCAAGTATAACAGAACTGCGGCGTGAACTACGCGAACTGCCGGCACCCGAATTGGTAGAAATTTGTTTGCGTATGGCGCGTTTTAAGAAAGAGAACAAAGAACTGCTGAGCTATCTGGTTTTTGAAAAGCAAGACGAAACCGGCTACGTAAACAGTTGCAAACAGCAAATTGAAGAAGAATTTGAAATCATAAACAAGGATATTTATTACTATGCTAAAAAAGGTGTGCGCCGTGTATTGAGGTTCACCAAGAGCCGTATTAAATACTCAGCCGACAAAACCACCGAAATAGAACTGCTGCTACACTTCTGCAAGCAATTGTCCAACAGCCAACTACACACCAAATCGAGCACGATGGCCAACCTTTTTGAAGCCCAAATAAAACGCATTCGAACTGTAATTGCCCAATTGCACGAAGACCTGCAATACGACTACAAAATAAAACTGGCAGAAGTACTCTATATTATTTTGCCCTGATAAAAGAACCGAATTGGGGCTTTATTTGACCGTACAACAAAAAAAATGCATGTCATTTAGCTAAGGCTTGCAGAACACCTACCTTAGCAGCCATGAGAAATAAAATAACACAACATGGCTGACAATCCTTTTGAACAATTCAACGCACATGACCTGAGCGACAAAATCAGGAAAAATGCGCGTTTCATAGTCATCATTATCGGAATTCTTATTCTGCTTGGCGGCACCTTTTTTCAGGTAGGCACCGAAGAGGTGGGCGTTATCACCCGCTTTGGCAAATATGTACGCACGGTAGAATCGGGTTTGAATGTAAAAACCCCGTTTATTGAAACTGTGGTAAAAGTGCCCGTGGAACGACAACAAAAGCTTGAATTTGGTTTCAGAACCGAAAGCCCCGGCATAAATACCACCTACACCCGCAACAACCAAACCCGCGAAGAATCGCTGATGCTTACAGGCGACCTGAACCTTGCCGATGTGGAGTGGGTGGTGCAATACCGCGTGGCCGACGCCTATTTATACCTGTTTAAAGTACGCGATGTGGAAGGAACCCTGCGCGATATTTCTGAAGCTGCCATGCGCGAAATAGTAGGCGACAGAACCGTGAACGAAGTACTGACCATTGGCCGCACCGAAATTGGCTCAAGCCTGGAAACCATGATTCAGGATTTGTGCAACAAATATTCTATGGGTATAAAAATAGAGCAAGTGGTGCTGCAGGACGTAAACCCGCCCGATCCGGTAAAAGCCGCGTTCAATGCCGTAAACGAAGCACAGCAGGAAAAGGAAACCCTCATAAACCAAGCGCGTTCTGAATATAATAAAGTAATACCCAAAGCAAGTGGCGAAGCCGAAGAAACCATACAAAAAGCAGAAGGCTATGCTACCGAGCGGGTAAATATTGCAAAAGGTGATGTAGCCCGTTTCAACGCGCTGTACAAAGAATATATAAAAGCACCTGACGTAACCAAAAAGCGGATATATCTCGAGACTATGGCTGAGGTAATGCCCCGCCTCGGCAATGTGATTATTACCGATGAAAAAGGTAACAATGTGCTTCCTTTATTACAAATGCAACTCAACAAAAAGAACAACAATGAATAATAGAAATAAATTTGCCATATCGCTGGTAGCGCTGGGTTTACTATTGATAGCCGGCGTACAAAGTGCCTTTATTGTTCAGGAAAAAGAACAAGTAATTATAACACAATTTGGCAAACCCGTGGGCAATGCCATTACCGAGCCTGGTATGTATTTTAAAATACCCATCATACAACAAGCCAATTTCTTCGAAAAAAGATATATGGAGTGGGACGGCGACCCCAACCAAGTGCCCACCAAAGACAAGAAATTCATATTTGTTGACACTTACGCCCGCTGGCAAATAACCGATCCGCTTTTGTTTTTCAAACGCCTGACCAACGAGCGCGGGGCACAATCGCGGCTTGATGATATTTTGGATGGAGAAACCCGAAATTTTGTGGCCAACCACGACCTGGAAGAATTGGTGCGCAACAGCAACAGAACCCCGCTTGAGGTGGATTCGAGTTTGGTGATAGAGCGCGATTCGCTGGTACATATATTTACCGGTCGCGAAAAAATTCAGGAAATGATAATAGCCTCATCCAATTTACAAACCGCCGATTTAGGCATAAAAGTGCTTGATTTCAGGTTTAAAAGAATAAACTATGTAGGCGAAGTACAATCGCAGGTATTTGAGCGCATGAAAAGCGAACGCTACCGAATAGCCGACAAATTCAGGTCAGAAGGTTCGGGCGAGGCATCAAAAATAAACGGTGAAAAAGAACGCGAATTGAAGCGCATACAATCAGAAGCCATTCGCGATGCAGAGGAAATAAAAGGTAAAGCCGATGCAGAAGCCGCCAATATTTATGCCGAAGCCTACAACCAAAGCACCCAATCGCGCGAGCTTTACGGTTTCATTAAATCAATGGAAACTTTGCAAAAAACCCTTGACGACAAAACATCGGTGGTGCTAAGTACCAACAGCGAATTGTACCGTTATTTGAAGGATTATTGATGGGATGAATAACCATTAAATAGCCGCAATACAACAGCGCAACAACTACGAAATTTCAGTCAACCGGAATTCAGAAAGTTACAATGACCCTTTTACTACTACTTTTGGCCTTGCCTTTGTTGATATTATCAGGTGATTTCATTTATTTTCTCATTAAATCAACGAGAATATTAAATGAAGTATTTGCTACTTTCTTAGATTTCATTGTGCTTGTATTATTTCCGGTGCTTTACTATATCATGCTCGATGAAAATCAAAATGATTGCTGTTCTGTTTCAGCAACCTTTTCGCCCGACCATAAATTGACGATTTATTCTCTTATAGGTATTGCCATAGCGGCATATTTCTATTCGGTATTTAAAAAAGGTATAAAAAGCCCAATTGTTGAAGTCATTACAAATTCGGCCTTGTTATTTGGATTTACATTCAACATTTTGGTAGCCATCCATATAGAAAAGTTCTTTTGGATTTTTGGAAATATACCCGTTGGCATTTTGTTTATGCAAAGATTGATAATAAATCACCGATTGGCAATTTCGCATCTGGAATCAGAAATTAGTGAGACCGAATCATCACATTTTCTCGAAAAAATTGCCTGGAAAATTCTTAAACTAAAGCCACTCTCAAAATTCACCATTTTATTCCTGCTTACTTTACCCCTGCTCAGTATCATCGTATCGCTGCTTCTTTTATTTGGCCAAAAGCCCGATTCAATTATTAGAGGCTTTACCGACACCTATAAACACGGTTTTTCGCAACTGGACTATTTGTGCGAAAATGTAGAATGCGGCGGACATTTCTTATGCTCAGTTGCCGCAAACGGGCACAAATCGGTAGTAAACACCTTGAGATATGGCGAACGAAATGGTCATAAAATTATGTGCAACAGGCAGCTTCTTATAGCAAATGCATTTGAAGAAATTATAGAACAAAAACTACCAAAGACCCACCTCTTGATAAGAAAGACCTATAATAGAATCGGAAATTTAATACACCGACACTATCATTTTTTCAACAACAAAATCATTTCAGACACGGTTTACCTTTTAATGAAGCCTTTGGAATTTATCTTTCTATTGACAATTTATACGTTAGATAAAAAACCTGAGAACCGCATAGCGCAACAATATTTGAGTCGTTCCGACAGGGAATTCATCAAAAAGTCAATAATTGAAATTTGTTGAATATTGACAAAATGTATCGGGTCTCCTGCTACTTCCACACTTTGATACTGCAACCGATGGCAGCGAAAGTAAATTCCAATACATGTACTGAAACCTGACTTTACTGAATTTACAAACCGTTTTTATAATTTTATCAATTGTTTAATGGTCATAAAGTCTTTGCCAATTACCTGTAAATTATAAACCCCTGATGCCAGATGGTTCAAATCCAGTTGCACTACATTGGCATCGCTTGAATATCTTTTAAGTACCACACCCGATTGAGATGTGATTAGATAGGTTAATTCGTTGGCAGTTGAGTTGCGAACGGTAATCTTTTCAACAAAAGGATTAGGGTAAACATCAATTTCCATATCAACCGAATTACCTGTGGCTGTTTTGGTCAAGTTTATAATTTTTGACACTTCTCTTTTACAGCCTTCTTTACTTTCGGCGCTTAATAAAATAAAGTATTGGCCATTTTTGCTGTATGTCATACTCGGCTGAGCAAACCTGGATGTTTCGCCATTTCCAAAATCCCAATAATAATTTTGTAAAGATGTATCTTTCGGATCGAAGAACACTTTTGCACCCACCTCTCTAAACTCTATAGCAATGTCGGGCGTCTTATTAATTTTGATTTTCTTCTCGCTGCTATCGGCACAGCCATTGGTTGTACTAACTACTTGTTTGACCACAAAATCGCCGGCCTGAGCAAAAACTACTACAGGATCTTGAATGGTACTCTTGAAACCATTGCCAAAAAACCATTGGTATTGAAGCTCTTCCGAGCCATTTACACTTGACAAATCTATAAACTCTGCTTTGTTGCCACTGCAGGTTTCCAAAGGAGCCATAAATCTTGAGGTAGGCGTATTTGCCACCACGAATTCTCTTGAAACCTCGTTGTAACAGCCATTGTTCAGCTCCAAAATCATAGACACTTTGTGGCTGCCGGGATAGAAAAAAGTCTGTCTAAACGTGTCTTCAAGTATGGTTTCACCATCCAAATTCCATTCAATACTTTTTATTGAAAAGGCTGAAGGTGAAGAAGCAATGAACTCAAGTTCCTTACCTGTGCAACCCGCGGGTAACTTCAATATTGGGGTAGGATTGTTTTTCATCTTATAGCTATTGGTAAGGGAGTCAACGCAGCCGAATTCACTTATTGCCTTTAATGAAATCTCATAAACTGAATCTTCGCTAAAAACGTGTATCGGGTTCTCAGAAGAATCAATTGTGTTATCGAAGCGCCACATATAACTAAGTTTCCCAACATTTACTGTCGATTTGTTATTAAAGCCAACAGGAGATTTCTGGCACAGGTTGGTCAAATTAAATTTTATGGTTGGCTTATCGCCAATGGCCACCTCGGTGGCAAAGGAATCCTTGCAGCCATAAGGATTGAAAGCAATTAATTTGACCAATTGGTAACCCGCAGCGGAAAAATAGTGAACGGGATTGACCGAAACCGTATCTGTGATGCCATCATAAATCCATTTATAGGTAAAAGCATCCGTTGATTTATTGGTAAAAAACACTGAATCGCCCGTACAAACATTGTTGTGTACAAAGCTTGCTTCAGGATTGTTACGTACAAATATGTTTTGAAAGAGGGTGTCTTTGCAGCTATTTGTATCTACAAGTATTACTCTTATAGTGTAATTTCCTTTACTTCCATATTTGTGTTTTACATACCTGCCGCTACCCCAACTCCCATCCCCAAATCTCCATTGATAGTTTCCAATTTCATTGCCATTAAACTCAATAGAATCATTGGCACAATATAATGAGGCCGCAAAGGCGGTGATTGGTTTTTTGTATATTAAAAAGCTATCGGTATATGTACCTGTACAGCCATTGGCATTGGTTACAGTAAGTTGCGTGAATTGATAGCCTGGTTTTATGAAGATTTTCTTAGGATTTTCTAACAGTGAGTTGGTTTTGTTTTTAAACAACCACCTACTTGTTGCATGCCCGGTTGATTTGTTTTTGAAAAACACCGTGTCGCCTTCGCAGGCATTTGCAACTTTAAATTTAGCCGTTGGCACGGGGAAAACCTCAGCAGTTTTGGTAAGCGTGTCGGTACATCCCTCATTTGAAACAACCTTGATGTGTATTGCGTAGCGACCCTTTTTTGCATACACAAAGGTGGGCTGCCACGCTAAACTATTGGTACCATTTCCGAAATTCCATACTGATTTGTTAGCATTTTTTGAATTGTTGGTAAGCCTGCTCGAATCACCTAAGCAAACATTATTAACTGTAAAATCCGCGGTAGGATTTGCATTGACAACCACAGTTTTTGTTACTGAATCCTTACATGAATTTGCAGTTGTGACTAACAATTTTACGCTATATGAAGCAGCACTTTTGTACAGGTGTGCCGGACTGGTTTGTAGAGACTTATTACCATCGCCAAAATCCCAGGTAGTAAGGCTGGCTGATGAAGACATATTCGTGAAATATGATGAATCGCCGAAACAAATATTATTTGTTGAAAACTGCGCCACAGGATTATAGAATACATTGAGCGTTTTGGTAGCCGTATCGGTGCAGCCATATACGGTTTTGGCTATTAGTTGTGTGGTATATGTGCCATGCAGTGCATATACATAATTAGGGTTTTGAGCAGTTGCCGTAATGCCATCACCAAAGCTCCATACAAAAGTTTTTGCCCCACTTGATTGGTTCTTAAACCAATTTGTATCATTCACGCAAGCATCATTTACCGCGAATCGGGCGGTTGGGTTTGGATAAATATGCAGGGTTGTTTGCAAGCTATCAAAGCAGCCATTTGCATTTGATGCAGAAAGGGTTACCGTGTATTTTCCCGAAGCAGTATATAAATGGGTTTCATTGGCTAAAATCGAGTTAGTTCCATCACCGAAATCCCAAGTGAATTGATTGGCGTTTTGGCTGAAGTTTTTCAACTTAACCGAATCATTCAGACAGGCATTATTTTTTGTAAATAATACGATGGGCTTGGCATAGACCAGCACCGTTTGGCTTAGTGTATCAAAACAGCCATTTGCGCTAGTACCTACCAGCTTTACCAGGTTCTTTCCGGCATTTGAAAAGGTAAATTGCGGAGCGGCCTTAGTTGTTGTCGTACCCTCAATGAGCCATTGAAAACCCGTTGCATTTTGACTATTGTTTGTGAAACTTGTTGTTTCAGCCTGACATACGGTATCGGTGCTGAAACTTAGTTGCGGTCGGGCAAAGACGGTATCGGATTTTATCACAGAATCTTTACAACCGAAATCACTTTCACACAACAATTTTACTTGGTACACACCCGCAGTGGCGTATTTGTAGCTTGGATGCCTGAGGATTGAGGTACCCTTTCCATCGCCAAAAGTCCACTGAAAATTGAGTTTTCCCTTTGTTATTGAAGAGCTATTTACAAATCCCACCTTGTGGTACACACATTCACTTTTTGTAGCAAAGCCTGTACTTGGTTTCGGATGTACGGTAACTTGAACAGAGTCAACCAAGGTACAATTTGATCCACTTGTAGCAGCCAATTTCAACCAAAACGCACCACTTGATTTATAGGCATAAATTGGTGTAGCTGAAGCAGATGTATTGCCATCGCCAAAAGTCCATTTATAAGCGTTGGCCCCTTTGGTCTTGTTATCAATTGTTAGGTTTTGACCCTGACAAGTTGATGCATTTGCTGTAAACTTCAAGGAAGGAACAGCCATTATGGTTATTGACTTGGTTATCGTATCGGCGCAGGCATTGGCGGCGGTTGCAATTAACCTTACATCGTAGGTGGATGACTTGCTATAAAATTGATTAGGATTAATTTGGTTTGACGATTGTCCGTTGCCAAATGACCAACTAAGGCTTGATGCATTTTTACTCTCATTTGTAAAAAATGCCGTATCGCCCAAACAAACATTATTGGTTTTAAAATTGGCGATTGGTTTTTGATAGATTTTCACTGTGCTCGTGGCGCTATCTCTGCAACCGCCGGTTGATTCGGTGGTTAATTGCACCGTGTAGGTTCCATCTTTATTATAATAATGTTTTGGCAAATAACTTGTGCTTGTGTTTCCATCGCCAAACTTCCAGCTGTATTTTGATGCGTTTGTTGAGTAATTTGACAAGCCAATGGGCAAACCAAGACAAGCATTGTTGGTTGTGAATACTGCTTTTGGCGATTGACGCACCTTGATTATACTATCGAAACTTGCCTTGCAGTTGTTGCTTGATATGGCCACCAACTTTACCTTATAGGCGCTCGCAAATTGGTAATTGTGCACAGGCGACTTTGCGATTGTTGAATCTCCATCGCCAAAAATCCATTTAAATGAGTTCCCATTTATCGTTTTATTGGCAAACTGCAGGCCTTGATTGGTACAGCCAATAGCCACAGCAAATTTTGGAACCGGATTGGCTTTTACTATTACCGTTTCAGTGGTTGAATCTATACAACCATTGGTTGATTGCACAACCAAATTCACACGGTAGCTACCACTATTTTGATATTGATAGTTAGGTGCTGTTTTAGTAGATGAGTTTCCATCGCCAAAGCGCCAATTTGCTGCCAAATGTCCACTTTTTATTGAGGATGTATTGGTAAATGAAGTAGCAAAGCCTTCGCAAACCGAATTGGCAATAAAACCGGCCTTTGGCTTATTATTCACCGTTACCTCTACGGTATCTGAAACACGGCAGCCATATATAGACGAAGCAGTTAACACAATTTGGTAAGTGCCGGCGGCTTTGTAAAAATGCTTGCCACTTGCGTTTTTACTTCCCAGAGAATCGCCCCACTGCCAATCGTAATTTTTGAGTTGGGCATGGTTGAATTGCACACTAACCGAATCGTCAAAGCAAACATCTTTTACCGACAAAGCAGGCGTTGGTAAATCATGGATTGAAATACTGTGTTTTGCCAAATCAACACAATTGTTGCCGCCAATGGCAATTTGAGTTACTTCATAAACAGCCGCACTTGAGTATATATATTTTGGATTTGCCATGTTGGTGGTCTGTCCATTGCCCAATTTCCAAATAATAGTATTTGCACCTGAACTGGTGTCTGTAATCTCCGTGGTATCGCCCAGACAGTTGTCATTTATAATAAAACCGGCAGCAGGCTTTCCAAAAGCATAAATTGTTTTAGAAACCGTATCGGTGCAGCCAAAAGGGGTATTTGCAATTAATTGAATGTGGTAAGCCCCGGCCTTTGCGTAATTATAAAAAAGGCTATCGGCAAGTGATGTATAGCCATCACCCAGGCTCCATTGGTAGCTATCCGCGCCTTGACTGGTGTTTAACAGCCAAAAAGAATCGCCAACACAAACATTTGCTGCGCTGAAGGCGGCAATGGGATTTGCCATAACCACTATCTGCTTAACCACACTATCAACCAGCCCAAAATTTGTAGTGGCAATAAGTGTGACCCGGTAATTACCTGATGCATTATAGCTATGGCTTACTGCTGATTGGTTTGAATGCGTTCCATCGCCAAAACTCCACCGGTAAGTAGCGGTGCCCGATTGTATGGTTGACTGATTTACAAATGAAGTTGTGTCGCCAAGGCAAACCGTATCTGCAATAAAACTGCATTTTGGTCGTGCCAGCGTGGCAATTTTTCTCACATACGTTGAATCGCAACCTGTAAGTAAATTTTGAACTGAAATGCGCAGCTCAAACAGACTATCAACATCGTGGGCATCAGGCACCCATTGTAAGGTAGGTAAACCCGCAGCATTTAATGTAAATAAGGTATCGGCGGGAGATGTGGCCTG
>WGNN01000152.1 GCA_016124515.1 bacterium | reverse complement strand
TGTCTTGAAATGCAATGAAACCTTCAGAGGCGGGATAGGTTTCCAAGATATCTACATCTCTGCCAATAGATTGCAGCAACTTGGCTTTGTACGGTGCAAAATTGACCCCGCCGTGAACCAGCAAATTGAAATTGGGGAACAACTCCCCCACCGCCTTGCCGGTTTTTTCCATGAGTTTGTCAAAATACATCTGCACCCAGGGTGGAATGCCGCTTATGAGCCGCATGTCGTGTTTAAGTGTTTGATCTACAATCGCATCCACCTTTTGTTCCCAATCTTCCATGCAATTGGTTTCCCAATCGGGCAACCTGTTTTTTTGCAAATAGCCCGGCACATGGTGCGCTACAATACCCGACAAACGACCGATGTTAATGCCATTTTTCTTTTGCAGTACAGGACTTCCCTGCAAAAAAATGAGTTTACCCTCCAGTAGCGAAGCATCGTTTTTTTGGTTCACATAACTCAGCAGCATGTTGCGCGCCGATTGAATGTGGTTGCCAATAGATTGCGGTGTAATTGGGATATACTTGGTGCCCGAAGTGGTGCCTGATGTTTTGGCAAAATACAAAGGCTTGCCGGGCCATAATACATCCGCCTCTCCATTGATGGCTCGTTCTATATAGGGTTTCAAGGTTTCGTAGTCGCCAATGGGTACGGCTTTTTGAAAAGTATCGTAATCGCTGATTTGCTGGAAATGGTGGTCGCGGCCAAAGCGCGTGTGCTGTGCCCTCTGTACCAGTTTCAACAAGAGTTTTTGCTGTAGCTCGCTGCCGGCCTGTGATTCCTTAGCCAATTTTTGACTGATGAATTTGGCAAAATATCGTGCGGCAAGAGTTTTTACAGACATGCGGTAACATTAATGCACAAATATTCAAAAAACAAAAGCGCCGAAGAAACTCCGGCGCTTTTTTGAAGAAGGGCTTTATGCACTTTTAGTGATGCGTTCTTATATAATCCATTAGCTTTTCGCGGTTGCTGCTAAAAGTAAGGCTATTGGCAAGCAGGTAATAGTTCTGTTGGTCAACACAAAAGTTGTATCCAAAGGTTGCCACTTCCAGTTTGTCGCTGTCAAAAGTCATTTGGCTCACAATGGTTGCCATTTGTTGGCTGGTAAATCCGGGGTTGGTTTGGATTATGGTTTTTGCCAAAGAAACCCTTCTTGAGCTGAATGGCTCGTTTTTAATGGTGGCTATTATTTGTACCATGTCGGCGTCGGTTACACAGGCCGGGCGATAAGTATAGGCCACTCGCTGACGCGGACCGTGGTTGTAGCCTCTGTTGTGCTCGCAGTACTCGGTGAACTCGCGGCTGTAGATGCTGCGGCCAAATACCTGCTGAATGGCCCAAATGTTATCTACATCATATAAGCTATAGCAATATGATTTGGCCAACTGAAAGCGCATATCAACCGCCGGTACCAAGCTGAGAATTTTCATAAACTGCTCCACAGAAAAATAATAACGCTGCATGTATTGCTGAATCATAGGCCCTTGGATAACCGCCCTGTTGTCGCGTTGCAAGTTTATGGCAAGTTGCACAAAAGTTCTGTCGTCTATAAAATTGGGAGCTGAAGTAGCACCGCGGTAGTTGTATGGGTTGGGATAGTTGTAATTAGGAAATTGCAGAGGGTTTCTATAGCTGTTGTTGCTGCCACATGCTACTTGCTGCAAAAATTTACCAAACTCATATTGGTAGTTGGGGCTGTTGAAAACATACACCAAACTGCTGAAACCAGTGGTATCGCTCAGTAAGCTATATGATTCTTTGGCCAATTGCAACTTGTCCTGATCGTATGAAAGTAAATTGAGCAAGTCGTTGAGTTCGGCGCTTGAAAAACAATTGTTCTGCACAAAATTTCGGGCGGTAATTAATTTCTGCTGTTCATTTTTTTGTACAGCCATGTTGTGCAATGTTTGGTTTAAATAACCTGCATAACCGGGACCATAACACAAGGCATTGGCCAGAAATGGGCCTGACAGCAGGGCTGTTGCCAGAACGATAATGCGTAGTAAATTTTTCATGGTCGTGGTGTTTAGTATTTCACAGCATCTCTGCAAATGATTGACCATTTGTGCCCCCTAAAAATGAAGAGGCCTGAATGTTACCGGGCGGCACCATTCAGGCCATCTTACGAACAAATATTTGGGCTGTTTCTTAGTCTATGGGTTATACTCTTCGCCTTCAGGTGCTTTACCACCTTCAACGTTGGTATTTCGCAACGATACTACGTAGCTTGCTACTTTGTGTATGTCGTCGCTCAGCAATACTTCGCCCCAGGCGGCCATACCTTTACCTTGTACACCACCATATATGGTTTTGTAAATTGAAGGAAAATCGCCACCGTGCAGCCAGTATTTGTCGGTGAGGTTGGGTCCCACGCTACCACCACCTGTTTTCAAGTGACAGGCAGCGCAGTTGGCTTGAAAAATCTGCTCGCCTTTTTGCAAATCTGCTTCATCGGTAAGCGGGGTCAGGCTGGCAAAATCAATTTTCACTTCGGGCATGTTGGCTTCGGCCTCAGCTACCGAGGCCTCGTACTCTGCCACTTGCAATTTGCCAATGTTGAATACGTGGTAATACATGATGTACATAACTCCGGTAATGATAGGCAAGAAAAACAACCAGTTGAACCATGCGGGCGGGTTGTTGTCGAGCTCTACAATGCCATCGTAGTTGTGTCCTTCTATGGGTGCATCCAAAGGGCGGTCTTTTTCAATTTTCACGAAAATTTCCCACCAAGTGGCTTTTTCAAAGTAGTCTTCCTTGGCTTCTTTGGCGCGCTGTTTTTCGGTAAATTGGTTCAGCTTGATTTGGATCATAATAAGCAGGGCAATGATGAGCACCAGCATGGTAACCAGGGTAACCAAAAACCACGACCAATTGTCGCCCATTTTGGGTGCCGCCATTCTTTGTCCTTCGGCGGTGTATGGATTTACATATTTTGACACCAGCACGGGAATACTTAGCAAGGCGGAAATACTGCTGCTGCCCGATACCGGTTGTGGTTGTGCCGCCAGCGCTGCCGACGAGCCGCTAAAGCCTAATACTGAGGCGATAACCACCATTATTGCAAAAGCTTTCGATATCTTATTCATGGTTGTCTTCATTATTATTGTCAAAAGGAATGGATCCGAGTAAGTCAGCTTCTTCTTTTTTGATGCTGAATGTATGTGCCAGGATTAAGGCAAACACAGTAAAGAACAATATGAGCGAGATGAGCGGAAAAATGCCAACTCCTTCAATACTTCTTAGTAATTCTTTTTCTATCATTTCAGTACTTTTATTTGTTGGCTACATCAGCGCTGATGTCGGTACCTAAACGTTGCAGGTAAGCTATCAGGGCAATTACTTCTTTGTTCGGGTCGGCGCTGCTTATTCCATTGGCTTTCAAATCGTCAGCTACTTTTTGTGCCTGTGCTTTGAGGTCGGCCATAGCATCGCTTTCTGCTTTTACTTCGCTTGTGCTTTCGTATCCTTCAGGATATGGCACACCAAGGGTACGCAACACGCTTATCTTGCGGTTGGTGAGGTCGGTACTCAAGTCGTTGTCAAACAACCATCGGTAAGCCGGCATTATAGAATTTGACTCTATACTTTGCGGATGGTACAAGTGCTCGTAGTGCCATTGGTTGTTCTTTTTCAAAGTACTTGCACCTTCGCGAGCCAAATCGGGTCCGGTACGTTTTGAACCCCACAAGAATGGGTGATCATAAACAAACTCACCCGGTTTAGAGTATTCGCCATAGCGCACCGTTTCGTGTCTGATTGGCCGCACCATTTGCGAGTGGCACGAAACACAACCTTCTCTTATATACAAGTCGCGTCCTTCCAACTCGAGTGGTGTGTAGGGTTTTACACTTGCTATGGTTGGCACGTTTGATTCAATGAGGAAAGTAGGCACCAACTCAATGGCAGTACCAACTCCAATGGCTATCAAGGCACCCAAAGTGAACATCATAGGCTTACGCTCAATAACACGGTGGCGCAGGTAACCGGTAAGTGAATGTGATTCTTTGTAACCTTTTGATAGTGCGGGGAACTCAACTTCTTCGTTGTCGAGAGCAGGTGCAGAAACCAAGGTTTTGATGATGTTGTAAACGAAAAGGAAGAAACCAATAAGGTAAATTGTTCCGCCCAAGGCACGCACAAAGTACATAGGTACAATGGCAGTAACGGTGGCCAAAAATTGGTGTGTCAATTTGCCTTCTTCGTTAAACATTTGCCACATAAGGCCTTGGGTAGTTCCGGCCCAATACATTGATACCGACCACAATATCATACCCAAAGTGGCAATCCAAAAGTGGGTATTGGCCAGTTTCATTGAAAAGAGTTTGCCGTTTTTGTTAAGGCGTGGTGCCAACCAGTATCCCATACCAAAAATCATCATACCATTCCAGCCAAGGGTACCAATATGTACGTGTGCAGGAATCCAGTCGGTGAAGTGCGTAAACCAGTTAACGGTTTTGAGCGAGTGCATTGGCCCTTCGAAAGTGGCCATACCGTAGGCAGTAAGTGCCACGACAAAAAACTTGAGAATCGGGTTTTCGCGCACTTTGTCCCAAGCGCCTCGCATGGTAAGCAAGCCGTTGATCATACCACCCCATGAAGGAGCAATAAGCATGATGGAGAAAATAGTACCCAGGGTTTGTGCCCAGTCAGGAGTGGCTGAGTACAACAAGTGGTGCGGGCCTGCCCAAATGTATATGAAGATAAGTGCCCAAAAGTGCACAATGGAAAGTCGATAAGAATATACCGGACGGTTGGCTGCTTTTGGTACAAAATAGTACATTAAACCAAGGAAAGGCGTGGTAAGGAAGAATGCGACCGCATTGTGGCCGTACCACCACTGCACCATGGCGTCTTGAGCACCTGCATACCATGAGTATGATTTCATGAATGAAACAGGCATTTCAAAGCTGTTGACAATGTGCAGCAGTGCCACAGTAACGAATGTGGCAATGTAGAACCAGATGGCCACATACAGGTGTCGCTCTCGGCGTTTTATCAAAGTACCAATCATGTTGATACCAAAAACTACCCAAACCAAGGCAATCAAAATGTCTATCCACCACTCAAGTTCAGCGTATTCTTTTGAAGTAGAAATACCCATAAACAAGGTAGCGGCAGCACATACAATAATGAATTGCCAGCCCCAGAAATGTAGTCGGCCTAAAAAGTCGCTCAGCATACGGGCTTTTACCAGACGCTGTACCGAGTAGTACACGCCGGCATAGATGGCGTTGCCCACAAATGCAAAAATTATTGCATTGGTGTGTATGGGTCTCAACCTTCCGAATGCCAGGAAACTGTAGTTAAGGTGGTCGTTGAAAAAGTTGGGGAGTGCCAGTTGAAAGGCAATAATTACTCCTACGAGAAGCCCAACCACTCCCCATAGCATTGTTGCTCCTAAAAACAACCGCACTATGCGGTTATCGTAGGCAAAACGTTCCATTTGTTCGCTCATGATTTATTATTATTAGTTGCGTGCGAAGATTTTTTGTCATCAAACAACATTCTCACAGCCGGGCCATCGGTATCGTCAAACTGCCCGCTTTTTACACTCCATATAAAGCCCACCAAAAAAAACAGGGCGATAATGAAGCTGAAGAAAATGGTCATAAATAATACACTCATACTATTCGGTATTTTTTTGCTAATAAAGTGGTGGTAAGGGTGGTAAAAACTACCACGGTAATAGAACTCAACGGCATGAGTATGGCCGAAACCACCGGCGACAACATGCCTTGTACGGCAAATGATAGCCCCAACAAGTTGTAGGCAAATGATATGGCAAAGGCAGCATAAATTACCTTTTCGCTAGCCAATGCATATTTGAATATAGCGGGCAAGTCTTGTAGTACATCGCCCCTGATTATTGCGTCGCTTGCCGGTGTAAAATTGTTTACATCATCCGTTACACTTATGCCCAGGTCGGCGGCATTTAAGGCGCCGGCATCGTTCAATCCATCGCCCACCATGGCCACTTTGTGCGTATCTTGCTTTAAAGCACAAACGAATGCTTCTTTTTCATGTGGTTTTTTGTTAAACAACACATGGCCTTCGCCACCAAAATGAGTGGCTAAACGCTGTTGCTCCTTGTTGTTATCGCCTGATATTAAAAACAATTCAAAACGATTGCGCAATTGATTCAATACTTGCTCAAAACCATTGCGGTAGTTGAGGCTGAATGAGAAACGGCCGTAGTACGCTCCATTTATTTGAAGGTACACGGCCGATTGGATCTCATCCTGTTGTTCACCAAGAACAAATTGCTCATTGCCTAACTTTATGCTAACTCCGTTAACGACTCCTTTTATGCCGGCTCCGGGAATTTCTTCAAATGTGCTTGGTCGATATGGATTGGCGGCCTGCCCCAGGTGTTGCGCTATTTGCTCGCTGAGGGGATGCGACGATTGGAACACCAAACTAATTACTTCGTCTTTGTACTCGTCAAATGTTTTTCCATCATAAGTCACCGCGGCGTTTTTGCTGTGGGTAAGGGTGCCGGTTTTGTCAAAAACAATCCTGTTTATATGGGCTAGTTTTTCAACTATGGCACTGCTTTTCATAAAAAAACCGTGCTTGGCCAGCCATCGCATGGCGGTACCGTGGGTAAAAGGAACCGAAAGCGCCAATGCACACGGACAAGCCACTATAAGTACCGAAGTAAAAGCCAAAAATGCGGTTTGCAAACTGCTGAATGACCAATAAACGAAAGTGAAAAGTGCCACCGCCAAGATGGTAAATGTGAAGTACTTACCCACCACATCGGCCACCTGTGCCACTTGCCCCTTGCCATCGCTGTTTTCTTTTTGCCAAAGCTCTGTCAAGTAGCTTTCTTCCACCCTTTTGTCAACCAAAAGCTCAATGGCACCGCCCACTTGTTTTCCACCGGCATAAATCAAATCGCCGGTTTTCTTTACCACGGGGTTCGATTCGCCGGTTACAAAACTGTAGTCTATACGTGCTTCGCTGCTGAGCAATATAGAGTCGCATGGAACAATTTGCCCGCTCTTTATCATAATAATATCGGCTACACTGAGCTGATTTACTTCAACCGGAACAAATTCACCTTCCACTTTTGCCAATACTGCCAAGGGAAAAAATGATTTGAAATCGCGTTCAAACGAAAGATGTGAGTAGGTTTTGGTCTGGAAAAATTTACCCAAAAGCAGGAAGAAAATAAAACCCACCAAGGAATCGAAATAGCCGGCGCCGATGCCGCTTGCCACTTCATAAACGCTGCGGGCAAATAAAGCCAACATGCCAATAACTATGGGAACATCGAGGTTTAAGATGCGGGTTTTAACTGCGGTAAGCGCATTTTGCAGGTAATCGCTGCCCGAGTAAAGCAATACAGGCACGGCCAATGCTACATTGAACCACCTGAAAAGCAACTGAAATTGCGACGTAAAATCGCCAGAAATGCCAATGTATTCGGGAAAACTCATGAGCATGATGTTGCCAAAGGCAAAACCGGCTACACCCAACTTGTAGTACAAACTGCGGTTGGTATTTTGTGTTTTTGCTTCAGTTACCGAATTGAGGTTAAGGGTGGGCACATAGCCCAAACTTGCCAGCAATTCTACCACTTGGCGCAAACTTGTCTGCTGCTCGTTGAAGGTAATGTGTATGGTTTTCTTAGAAAAATTGACCCTCGATTCAAAAATGGCTGCATTGATGGTTTGGAGGTTTTCGAGCAACCAAATACAAGAGCTACAGTGTATTTGCGGCAGGTTCAGTGTCACCCTTGCGGTCTTGCCATCGCTATAGTTGAGTAGCTTGCGAATGATATGGCTGTTGTCAAGGTACTCATATTCCGTGGGGTCAATTTCCACTCTCAGGTTATTGCCCGGATTTTTATCTATCGTATAGTAGTCGCACAGGTTGTTGCTTAGGAGCAATTCATAAGCACCTTTGCAGCCATTGCAGCAAAATTGGTGGCCCTCATATTGTATGGGAGCACCTTTTACTTCTTCACCGCAATGGTAGCAAAATTGTATGTCAACCTGATTTTTACGCATTTCTCAAATGATGGTTCAAAAGTTCACTATGCTAAAAATTCAAACGATGACCGCGGTCACTTTTTAGGGTGACCTAAGTCATTGAATTGGGAAAGCCCCCCATTTAACCTTTGCCTAAACTTACGAACAATGTCTAAAAACGAACGCAGTATAAAGTCGCAGGAGAACTTCAGGAACCGTCTGTCTTCTGTTGACGATAAAGGGAAACGCATATTTATTTTCCCTAAGCTTATAAAAGGGCGGTTCTATAAATACCGCACGTACTTCAGTTGGTTTTTGCTTGTAATCATGTTCGGGCTTCCTTTTATTAAGTATAATGGCCGCCCGTTTATCATGCTCAATGTGCTTGAACGCAAGTTTATCATATTCGGTACCGTTTTTTGGCCGCAGGATTTCATACTCTTCCTGCTTGCCATTATTTCCCTTATCTTGTTTATCATTTTGTTTACGGTCGTTTTCGGAAGGCTGTTCTGTGGCTGGGCCTGCCCGCAAACCGTGTTTATGGAAATGGTTTTCAGAAAAATTGAATACTGGATTGATGGCAATGCCGTGCAACAAAAAAGACTGGCCAAAGCACCTTGGGATGGAGATAAAATAAAGAAACGCCTGCTTAAATACACCATTTTCATTGCCATAGCATTTATTATTGGCAACCTATTGATGGCCTATATTGTAGGAGTTGATGAAACCTTTACTATAATAACAAGCTCGCCTACTGAAAATTGGACCGGCTTTATGTTGGTCTTGGCTTTTACGGGTATTACGTTTTTCAACTTTGCTTATTTCAGAGAGCAAACCTGCATTGTGGTATGTCCTTATGGACGTATTCAGGGCGTTTTGCTCGATCAAAAGTCAATTGTAGTGGCCTATGACCACCAGCGTGGCGAACCGAGAGAACTACCCAAAAAACAACGCAGCGAAAATGCCGGCGACTGTATTGATTGCTATGCCTGTGTGGATGTGTGCCCTACCGGCATTGACATTAGAAACGGTACGCAGCTTGAGTGCGTTAACTGTACTGCCTGTATTGATGCCTGCGATGAGGTGATGGATAAAATACACAAACCTCGTGGCCTTATCAGATACGCATCGGAGCACGACATTGAACACCAAAAAGAAACCAAAATAAACGCCCGGGCCATTGCTTATTCTATTGTACTGGCCTTGATAGTGGGTATATTAAGTTTCTTGCTCACCACGCGTCCGGAGGTGCAAGCCACCATTATCAAATCGCGGGGCACCTTGTATTCGGTAAGCGACGACAACTATGTGAAAAACGTGTTTAACGTAGCGATAGTGAACAAAACCTATGATGAGTTTCCTATAGAATTGAAAATGTCGGACGATTGGAATGCGCGGCTCAAAGTGGTGGGCAACCAAATAGTTGTGGCGCCGGAGTCGATAACCGAAGGTATTTTTTACCTTGAAATTCCAATGGATAAGCTTCCGCAAAAGTCAACTGAAGTGGGCATACAAGTTTGGAGCGGCAATAAAATGATAGAAGAAGTGGACGTAATGTTTTTGAGACCTTAAAATTACCTTTGACACATGAGCCAATCAAAACCAAACCTGTGGCCACTGGGTATTGTTATTACCCTGGTCATTTTTGCCGGATTCATTGTTAGCATCGCCGTATATATATCAAAAAAGCACGTGGACTTGGTGAGTAAAGAATACTATGCCGAAAGTGTAGCTTACAACAATGTGATAGACATGAAAAAAGCCTACGAATTGCTGGAAGAAAAGCCCGTAATAAACCTTTCCGGCGAAAGCCAACAAGTTCTTATTAGTTTTCCTTCGTCTTACTTGGGCAAGGTTTCCAATCTTTCGGTCGAGTTTTACAAGCCCGACAATGCCAATCTTGATTTTAAACTGCCGCTTGAGCTCAAGCACGGCAACCAACTGCAAATTGACAGCGAAAAAATGGCTACCGGTATGTGGAATGTAAAATTGTTCTTCAACCTGGAAGATACCAAATACCTGCACGAACAAAACCTACAGATTTAAGTGGCTTATTCGCAGGCATTTCTTATTGGTTTTTTAGGAAGTTTTCACTGTGCGGTAATGTGCGCGCCTATAATGCTTGCTGTAAAATGGCAAGGCATACAAAGCCTCACTGTTTTGCGCAACAAACTCATTTACCAAGCCGGTCGCATAGCTACTTATATGCTCATTGGCTTGTTTTTTTATACGCTGGGGCGAAATCTGGCTTTGGCGGGTTTGCAAAAAAGTATGAGCCTGTTAATTGGCGCCGCCCTTTTGCTGAGTGTAGCCTTCAGGTATTATAATTTCAACAAACTCAATGAAACGGTTTTTGCCTTGTACCAGAAGCTCAAAAAACTAATAGCGCCTCTTACCAAAATTAAAGGACCCACAGGCGGTTTTTTTATGGGCATGCTCAATGGCATTTTGCCCTGCGGATTGGTTTATGTGGCGGCTTTTACTTCGGTTTTGCAACCTAGCGCCATTGATGCCGCCAAGTTTATGTTGCTGTTTGGCTTGGGCACGCTACCTATGATATTAGGAATATTAAGCGGCGCACAATTGGCCGGAAATAAAGTGAAAACCTTTGCTAATAAGCTCACTCCAATTTTCATTGGCTTGCTGGGTGTTTTCTTTATTCTTCGGGGAATGGAACTCGGTGTGCCCTACATCAGTCCGGTACTAGACCTTACAGGCGACAGCACGGCGGTGTGCGCCCCACGGGTGAATTGATGAGAATTGGTTTGCATCTTTGCGTTGTGCAGGGGAATTTGATGCACTTCTCTGTCAACAAAGAAGGAACTTTGACAAAAACAGAAAGCTTGATTTAGCCACTGAACCACCTCTTTTAGATAGGTGCTGTTGGCATTAGTCTTTCTTCTATTCGTTAAATATATTTTCAAAGTCAAAGTCATCAAAAGTCAGTTTAATTGGTGTTTCGTCAAATGGATATATAGAATGAATTGAAATTTCATCGTCTTTTGTTATGGTGATTAAGTTTCTGTACCTGATTGAGCTTGCGTATGACCTAACATTAATTGAAGGACTATTCTCGATAATTTTCGCTTTCCCATTATGGTAAAGAACTACTTTATCAAAATACTCTATTACACATCCTTTGGGAACAATAGAGCTCGAAACAGGTCTGGTAAATGACTTTTTCGATTTGTCAAGATTAGCTAGAATATGATTTCTTGAAGTGAAATATAAGTCTTGCTTATTCTCCTTGTTTAAATTGATATTTAAAAATTGTCCATCCTTTGTAAAGAAAAAACCTGAATTGGAACTGTTAAAGCAATAACTTACATCTTCTGCTTTTAAATTTGAATGTTCCATAAGTTGAGCCATTCCATATTTGGATTTGCCAAATTCAGTTATTCTTCTTCTTTCATATTGTTCGTCAAATTTTGAATACTTTGGTTTGTTGTCAATAGTCGCAGTTTCATTCACAAAATATTCAAAATTATTATGTTCTTCATAATTGATAACATCATAACTTGACCAACCTGTCCGTATTGATTTTTTTGCAACTGGTTTAGTTATTACTTCAAGTTTGTTTTTTTCATTTAAAAAACTTCCGTGATATAATCCTTCACTATTTGCAGAAATTATAATTTCACCTGATTTTGCGTTAAGGTGAGTTATTTTTGCGTCAAATCTTATATCGGGCTTACTTGGCATCAAATGATAATTGTCTTGCGGATTAAGGTTTATTTCATAAAGACCTTCTTTACATCCTAAATACATTCTCATTGCGTAAAGTCTCATATCAAGAACTGGCATAGAAGGAACTTCTGAAATAATTTTAAAGTCTTCTAAATCGAAATCAACTGTAAATTCAATTTCATTTGTTGCTCGTTCCCATAATTTCATAAGAACATTTTTAAGCTCACCAACGCCTAAAATCATAAGTCCTTGTCTATTGCCCAAATAGTCATTTCTTTGAAATGAGAGTCTTATTAAATTCTCAAAACCAGGGTAATTGCCTACTAACTTTCTTATTACTCTGCTAAGTTCAGCAAAGGCAATTCTGCCGTCTTTTAAGATAAGAAATAAGTGTCCACCGTAGATATAGCTATCAATTGCTTTGACTTTTATCGAAAATTTAATCGTCTTCATATCTGACCTCTTAATATTTTAATATGAAGCCTATCGTCAATGATCTTATCTTCAAGCCATTTGTCAACCAATTCAATGCTTGGTTCATATTCGCCGCTATCAATTGGGTATCCGTGATAAGGGTCAGTCGTATTAACAGGATTAGGGAAAAAAGATAATCGTTCTTCGTTTGACCCCATAATCACTTCACCTTTGTCAAGAATTGAAAATAAACCATTTTTATCTTTGCAAAACCATTTATTCTCGTCAGAAACTCTAAATACTTCAAACTGCTCGTTTTGCTTTAATACCCAAGTTGTCTTATGTTTATTTACAGCAGCGGTTTTATTGTGATAAGTAACAGGTTTATAGAAATGATTTTCTGTAGTCGGACCAAAAAGTCCTTCTTCATTCAGTCTTTTTTTTGGAAACTTATAGCTCATCGTTACTCTGTCATTTTTAAAATTACCGCCAACTGGAGTATACCACTAACAAACATAGCAATCTCCCCTTAAACTTACGCACTTCCATAAGTTTTACTGTGGTTTTCACAATTCATCAAAGAAAGCCCAAGGCGGAATTCCCTTTGCTACAGAACTGATAAATGAACCGCGGCCTTACCGTGCGGCATTTGAGCTAAATTGTAATACGCCCGTGTTTTTTCATTTCCTTCTGTTCAAGTCGGCTACCATTTTCAAAGAGTTTATATAATCTGTATCAAACTGGATCGTCCTGATGTTTCCGAGTTTATAATCTCTTGTCTCCGACCATTTTCCATTAGTATCTAAAAAGTCTATGGTCAATGTATTTTTCACAATGGATTTTACCCTGCCCAAATAGCAATAAACCTCACTGCGAAGGTCAAATTGAAATACGCCAAAGTTGTCGGTCAGATAGTTTAGAATGGTCTTTATATCGTCAATTGGAATTTTGTTCTGAACTGTTACTCCTTCTCCTTTTAGGTCCAATACTTTTTGATGAAATTTCTCGACTTTGTCTCTTTTATAACCCTTTATACACTTGTTGCGCAAAATGATATAGCCGTCTCTTACATAGTCAACAGGGTTATATTTTAGTAGCGTCCAATCATCATTATAGTCAACTACATAGCCTGAATATATTTTTTCGGAGGAAAGGTAGCCAAACCTGAATGATACGATTTGTCCGATATGTTTTTTCTTAGTCACACTTCAGTTTTTGCATGGCGCATTATTAATCATATATGCTGCACATGCGCACGAGGGCGTCTTGGTCTTTGAGCACAATTTTGCGGCCCATCGATTCTACTATGCCTTCTTCTTTAAAGTCTGAAAGCAGACGGATAACGGTTTCCTTTGCCGTTCCTATCAAAGTAGCGAGGTCCTCGCGGGTTACGTTGATTATTTCGGGGTTTTCGTTTTCGAATTTGAATTTTTCCTGCAACAGCAACAAGGCTTCCGCAAGGCGTTCTCTCACCGATTTGTAGGCAATGTCAACCACTTCGTTTTCTACATCAGAAATATTGCGGCAGAGCAGTTGGGTAAACTCAAAAGACAATTTGCCATCTGAACTCAACATGCCCAAAAAATCGGATTTTGGAATGAAACACACGCGCGTGTCGGCAAGAGCCACTGCACTGGCGGAATAGGTATTGTTTGACACGATGGCTTTGTAGCCAATCAGGTCGCCGGCGCCACTGAGCCTTACAATTTTTTCCTTGCCTTCATTGCCCAGTTTCACGAGTTTTATTTTACCAGTGTTGATGCAATACACCCCTGAAGGGCGATGGCCTTCAATAAAAATTTCCTGACCTTTCTTGTAAGACTGACAAACTTTGAAACCGTCAATTTTAGCTGCATCGTCTAGCGAGCATACGTGGAATATGCTGAGTGCCCTTGCCTTGCAAACTGAGCAGCTTATCATTTCTGTATTTGAATTACCCATAAATCATTGTTCGCGTGACCAAATATAGTTAATAAGTGATAAAATGAATGGCATAGATATATTAAACTCCTATTACTTCTCCTGCCTTCAGTTTTTCGGCATTTTCAGCTACTTTGAGCGCTTCAAGCACACCGTCAATATCGCCGTCCATAAAACTGGGCAAATTGTATATGGTAAAACCTATGCGGTGGTCGGTAATGCGCCCTTGCGGGTAGTTGTAGGTACGGATTTTGGCAGAGCGGTCGCCGGTTGAAACCATGGTTTTCCGCTTGGCTGAAACTTCGGCCATGCGCTTTTGGTATTCCATTTCAAACAAGCGCGTACGCAGCACTGTCAAGGCTTTGTCGTAGTTTTTGTGTTGCGACCTACCATCCTGACACTCAACCACTATACCGGTTGGAATGTGCGTAAGTCTTACCGCCGATTCAGTTTTGTTTACGTGCTGTCCACCGGCACCTGAGGCGCGGTAGGTATCTTTTTTTACATCGGCCATATTCAACTGCACATCCACTTCATCGGCTTCGGGCAATACGGCTACCGTAGCGGCTGAGGTGTGCACCCTTCCCTGCGATTCGGTTTGTGGTACACGCTGCACGCGGTGCACGCCCGACTCGTATTTCATAGTGCCATAGACGCCCTGACCTTCAAGACTGAATGAAATTTCCTTAAAACCGCCTGAGGTTCCTTCGTTAAAATTGACCAATTCAAAGCGCCAACCGCGTTTTTCGGCATATCGCTGGTACATGCGGTATAGATCGCCGGCAAATATGGATGCTTCATCGCCACCCGTTCCGGCCCGTATTTCTACAATCGCGCTTTTGTTGTCTTCAGGATCGCTGGGTACCAACATGAGCTTCATCGCTTCTTCCCTTTCTTCCACCTGATCTTCCATTTCGTCGAGCTCTGTTTTAGCCATTTCAACAAATTCAGGGTCAGACTCTTCGGCAATTATTTCCTTGTTGGTTTTTATGTTGCTCAGCAGGTTTTGGTACTCGCGGTAAGCTTCTACTATTTCTTTGAGCTGCGTATATTCTCTGTTGAGCGAGGCAAAACGTTTGATGTCTGATGCCACTTCGGGGTTCATCAGCTCTTTTCCCACCTCGTCGTAGCGCAGGCTAATTTCTTCCAGTTTCTGTAACAGATTCATAATCAGTTGATATGATATACCAATATTTTGTGCGGCAAGAGTGCATAGCAACCGGTATTGTTTACAAACACACCGTTGTGCTTTTTCTTTCCTTTCAAAATGGTGGGCAAAGGTAAATCCTTTTGTTCAAGTGATTCAAGATTTAGTGTCACCAGGCTGTCGTTTCGTACAAAGTGTATTTGCCCGGCTTCTACCTGAAAAGCGCCATTGATTTGCAATTTGGCCGGCAGGTGGTAAATATAGGTTCCGTTGATATCAAAAACCATTAAACGGCCATCGTCAAGACTCATATACACTTTTTGGTCGCGTTCAAAAAGATGTATCGGTACAATATTGGCAAAAAGCGAACTCAGTTGGGTTCCGTTTACCTTTTGGCCATTGTAGGCATAGCGGTCAAGGTTTTGCGATATTGGATTGTACAACCAAAAGCCGCCCATTTTTGAAGTGCCAATCACTACGTTGAGGCCAAAAACACCCAATTGCTCCAAATTAATCCTGCTAATTTCGGTAAGCGTATTGTCGAGAATGAGCAGCATATTGGCATCGGCATAGTGTACTAAAACCTTGAGCGGATTGGATGCATCGATATTGGAAACCGCTCCATAAGATTTTTCGTTGAAGGCGAATTTTTGACCTGTGATGCGGAATAGCGAGATGGAATTGTCGCGGCCAACCACGTATATATTGCCCAAATCGTCAACCCGCAGCATTTTGCCGCCCTTTACGGCTATTGAATCTTTGAGGTGGAGTTGCGCAAAAGCCGGACTAATTGACAAAATCAATAAGCTGATGCTCACCGCTTTCCATATATTTTTTAAGGTAAAATTCATTGTTGGCAAACTCTCCAAATGTAAAGTGAGAAATCCAGTCGCCAAGGTTAATGTAAACCGAATTGTTGAGTTGGAATTTTATAGGCAAATGCCGGTGGCCATAAACAAAATAGTCAACTGATTCTTTTTCAAGAATTTGTTTTGAATGAATGACCAACCATTCCTTGTCTTCTCCAAGAAAAACCACCTCCTTCCCCATTTCGGCTTCACGGCTTTTTCGGCTGAAAAAATTGGCCAGGCCAATGCCCAAATCAGGGTGTATCCATCGGAAGGCAAACTGACAAAGCTTGTTGGTAAAAATTTTCTTGATGAATTTGTAGCCGTGGTCTCCGGGGCCTAAACCATCGCCGTGTGCTAT
Source organism: bacterium (assembly GCA_016124515.1). Taxonomy (GTDB): domain Bacteria; phylum Bacteroidota; class Bacteroidia; order CAILMK01; family JACPUW01; genus JACPUW01. Next base: position 11,574 of record WGNN01000152.1, on the reverse strand, counting down.
ATAAAAACGCTTGCCAAACAAGTCAATTTGAAGTGGTTCTTTGCGCACTTTAGCCCCCAGTTCTTCTTCAAAATACCCAAACATCCACAAGTCGTGGTTTCCGGTAAAAATAACCACCTCCACCCCCATTTGCGTAAGCTCTTTTATTTTGGCTAAAAACAACACAAAACCTTTGGGAACCACTGTTTTGTAGTCGTGCCAAAAGTCGAATAAATCGCCTACAAGAAATAGCATGGCGGCATCCTGTTTTATTTCATCGAGCCATTTTACCAGCAAACGTTCCCGCTCAGCGCTTTTTTTGCCCGCAGGCACACCCAAATGGAAATCGGAAGCAAAATATACCTTCTTGCCGCTCATAATTTTTCTTAGCGTTGGTTGATGATAAAGGCGGTTTTGAGTGCACCATTACCCTCATGTCGCGCCATATTTATCATTTGTACCGAGCGCAAATCGTTTTCGTCCAATCGGTTTTTTACGCGTTCAAATAGCTGTTGCGAGCCCTTAACCAATTGGTCGCGGTAGGCCACCGTTGCCACGTGGTTGCATTTTTTTACGGCATCGGCCACAAAACCATTGTAGTTGAAAGATGCAAACAAACCAAAGGGATCAAAATAATCTGACGCAAAGGCTGCCAGAGTATTTTGGTCAATTGCTTCAAGACTTTCGGCATGTTCCAGCTCGCATGATTTGAAAAACTGAATCAAACGTTTGTCGGCACACACAAATCGCCGTACCGAATGTTGTTCTAAAAACAACATGAACTGATCGAGAAAATGGTACCTGTTTTTGCAAAAAATAAGTTGCCCGTGATTGTATGAGTGGTTTTTGATAAAATCAAGGGCTTTGTCGTCGTTTTTAAGCGACAGTTGCTCAGCGCGCTTTTCAGGCAATTGGTTTTGCTTTGATTTAATAGAAAGGAGGCTATTTCTAACCTCCTTTAATATTCTTTCGCGCGGACTGAGAATGTTCAAATTGCCTTTATTTAGTTAGACTCCACATTCTTATCTGCTTCTGCTTCAGCATCGTTGCCGGTGGTTTCTGAAGCTTTGCTGTCGCTGTCGCTTGTTTCGGTAGGTTTGCTTTCGCGTGCCATGTACTCGTCATACACATCGAGCTTATCAAAAGGGCGTGGGCCCAACAAAGCAACCAAGTCTGTTTTGAAAATAATTTCTTTTTGCAACAGTTCTTGCGCTACTCTTTCCAACTCTTCTCGACGGCTCAGCAGCAGTTCTTTGGTTCTGGTGTAGGCCATTTCTATTTGTCCGCGAACTTCTTCATCTATTATTTCAGCGGTTTTTTCTGAGAATGGCTTTTGGAATGATTCGCCACGCTGCACAAAGGATACATTGCCCAGGCGCTTGTTCATACCATACACAGCTACCATGTCATATACCATTCGGGTAATGCGCTCCAGGTCGTTTTGTGCGCCGGTTGATATTCTTGAGAACACAATATCTTCGGCCACCCTGCCACCAAGTGCCATGCAAATGCTGTCGTTCATTTGCTCGGTAGTGTATAAAAACTGCTCTTTGGGCAAGTATTGTGCGTAGCCCAGGGCTGCAATACCACGTGGTACTATTGATACTTTAACGAGTGGATCGCAATGCTCGAGGAACCAACCCACCACAGCGTGACCCGCCTCGTGGTAGGCAACAATTTGTTTTTCTTCGGGCGAAATGATTTTATTTTTCTTTTCAAGACCGCCAATCACTCGGTCAATGGCATCCTGAAAATCTTTGAACTCTACGAATTTGCTCCCACGGCGTGCCGCAATCAATGCAGCTTCGTTGCACACGTTGGCTATTTCGGCACCGGCAAAACCGGGTGTTTGAGCAGCCAATTTTTTAGCATCAACGTCAGCGGCAATTTTAATGGGCTTTAAATGGACTTTAAAAATCTCCTCACGTCCCACAATATCGGGTTTGTCTATACCAATTTGGCGGTCGAAACGACCCGGACGGAGCAATGCACTATCGAGCACATCAGGACGGTTGGTAGCCGCCATTAGGATAACGCCACTGTTGGTACTGAAACCATCCATTTCGGTGAGCAATTGGTTCAAGGTGTTTTCGCGCTCGTCGTTGGCTCCTGTAAAAGAGTTGCGGCCACGCGCACGGCCCACCGCATCAATCTCATCAATAAATATGATGCATGGTGCTTTTTCTTTGGCCTGGCGGAACAAATCGCGTACACGGGAAGCGCCTACGCCCACAAACATTTCCACAAAATCGGAACCTGAAAGTGAGAAGAACGGCACATCAGCTTCACCTGCCACGGCTTTTGCCATGAGGGTTTTACCGGTACCGGGAGGGCCTACCAACAAAACACCTTTAGGAATTTTACCCCCGAGCTCGGTGTATTTTTTGGGGTTTTTAAGGAAGTCAACCACCTCCATTACTTCTGTTTTGGCTTCTTCAAGTCCCGCCACATCCTTGAATGTAACGTTTACTTTGGTGTCTTTTTCAAACACTTGAGCGCGGCTTTTGCCAATATTGAAAATTTGACCACCGGGTCCGGCACCTCCACCCAATCGGCGCATTACAAACACCCAAAATAGGATGATGATGACGATTGGAGCCAAGAACCAAAACCAGTTTTCAAAGTGGTTTTCCCTGCGTTCAAATTTTATGTCGATAGGTTGTTTGCCCATTTCGGTGGTTTGGGCAGCCACCATTTCCCTGAAATTGTCGTTTTTGCCAATTCTGAACTTGAAGTGGTGTTCTTCCTGCTCTGAATTGTAAAAGTTTTTGAGCTGCTCCTTGTACTTGTTTTCGTAAGCGTCCTTGGTCAGGTTCACATAAACTTCATCATCATTTACCACGGTAAAAGATTTTACCTCGTTGTTGGCAATCATGCCTTTTACGTCTTCCCATTGGGTAACTTTAGCAAAATCGCTGGGAACCATGTTGATAAGCAACAAGACGGCGGCAAGTACAAAATAGATCCAATAGTAGTTGAAACGGCCTTTACCCGGTCCGCCCGAAGGCTTTCGGTTTTGCGGTTGGCTGTTGTTATTATTTTCGGTCATTGGGTTCTTTTCAAATTTTAGTTTACTGTTTCAAAATGTTCTACCTGCGCGTCGGCCCACAGGTCTTCGATGGCGTAAAAATGTCGTTGGCGTTCTACAAAAATGTGTGCCACTACGTCAAAGTAATCGAGCAAAATCCAGTCGCCTACTTGGTAACCTTCTGAATGATAAGGCCATACCCCAGTTTGTTAAAAACTGTTTCTTCAATGGATTTGGCTATGGCACTACTTTGTCTGTCAGTTTGTCCATGACACACGACATAATAATCGGCGCTGGAGTTGGATAGTTTGCGCAAATCGAGTGCTACTATTTCCTTTCCTCGTTTCTCCTGTGCCCCTTCTACGATGGCGTTTTTTAAATCTTCAACCGTATAGTTTCTCTTTTTATCTTGCATTAAATCTTTTAAAACAGTGTTACAACGGGCAAAACTACTTATTGGTTTTTTAAAGCTTTTGCAAATTATTGCTATTCACGCGACACCTTCATCAAATTGAGGAAATATTGGTTGTCGAGTTGGCCAATCATAAACTCAATTTTGATGGGGGTTATTTCGTTGAACAAACCCAATCTAAGCGAAATTGTTTCCTTATTCACACACTCCAATTGGTTTCCCGAAAAAGCGGGTGCCATGTCGTTCTCGTCCATATCATAAGGGTTTGAAATGGCGGTAGAAAAGTCGTCGGGCAGTTCCATAAATTCCTTGTCTTCAAATATCATCACCACATAATCGGCCATGTGGTAGTGCAGTGCATCTCGAAATTTTGACATGGATCCTACCCTAACCAATTTTTCGGCTTCGTCGGGTTGGTTTTGCGATAAGAGCTTGAGAAAATCATATATCTTGTCCAACACTTCATCACGTGTGGGTGGCTGTTTCCAGTAATTCATGTGGCAAAGGTAATTTTATGCCTTGTTTTGTATCCTAAAATGCGCGTTATGGCAAAAGAGTTTAAAATAAGGGTTTATGCCTTTATTGAAAAAAATGACCAACTACTGCTGAGCTACGAAAGTTATCAGGGAGCCGATTTTTGTAAATTTCCGGGAGGCGGCATGGAGCTTGGTGAAACCCCAACCCAATGTCTGCAACGCGAACTGAAGGAAGAACTTGGGGTGGATGCGCATGATTTTGCACTGGCACACCTTTGCAACACGCTGGTAATAAACCAATTTAACACAGACCAACAAGTAATTGGCATTTACTACAAAACGCAACTACAAGCGGCAGATATGCTGCATGTGGAACAACACATGAAAACGGCCATTGGCACAGGAAATCAGGTGCTAAAGCAGCGCCGGTGGGTGGCCAAAGAGGAGGTAATGCAAAAACTGACCTTTGACATGGACAAAGAAGCCTTTGCAGAAGCCTACCCATAAAAAAGCCGCTGTAGTAAGCGGCTTTAGTATGTTGATAATTTTAGATAACTCCTACGAAATGAACTCGCGGTGACCCACCCAAACAAACCTTTTGTTTACGTACTCAGGGTTGGTGAATGAGGCGTTGCCCGCAGGGTTTCCACCGGTTACGTGAAAGTCAGAAAAGGCCGCATGCTGATTGACAAAAATGCCACCTACCAAATTGAATGAAACAGGAACAAATACTTCTTCCATTTCTTCCTTAATGTGTTCTTTAGTTAGTGGGTTGTTGGTATAGGCCAAACAAGTAATGGCACCGTGTTTTTCGCCCATTTCCTTGGCCTTGGCTATAGAATCTTCGGTGTTTTTTGTTTTGATAACAAAAACTATCGGACCAAAAAGCTCTTGTTCATACACTTCTACCTTGTCGTTTTCAACCAACAAAACGGTAGGACTTCCTACGCGAGCAGCAGCAAATTCGGGGCTTTCTACCTTGGTTGAGGGCAATACCACCTTAACTCCCAGGCTTCCGGTATTGTTGAGTCGCTCCAAGGTTACTTCGTTTTGAATGGCACCCAATACGCCTACACCCATTTTTGGATGGTTGGCAATACCGCTCAATGATTGTTTCAATTGTTCAACAAACTCATCAAAACTCACATGGCCATCGGCGGTGTCAATACCTCCTTCAGGTACAAAAAAGTTTTGAGGTGCGGTGCACATTTGGCCGCTGTAGAGCGAGATGGAAAATGCGATGTTTTGCAGCACGGCTTTCAAATCGACTACCGAATCAACAATGCAAGAGTTTACACCGGCTTTTTCGGTAAATACAATTTTGTCGCTCAGGCTTTCTACATAATTGCCAAAAGCGCTGCCGCCAGTATAGTCAATAAGTTTTATGGCTTTGTTCTCTGCCAGTTCCTTGGTAATCAAATGCTCGCTGGTGTCGGCACCCAATTGACAGATGTTTGGATCAAGTCCGGTTTCCTTCAACACGTTTTGAATTTCGGCCACCACTATGGCTATTGGCAGCACCGATTTTGGATGCGGTTTTACGATGGTTGGATTGCCTGTAGCAAGGCTGGCATACAAGCCCGGCACGGTGTTCCAGGTAGGGAAAGTAGAACAGCCAATAACCAAAGCAAGTCCGCGTGGAACGGTTTTAAACTCTTTGCGCAGGGTAATATCAAATTTGCCCATAGGTTTTATCCACTCCACTTCTTCAGGAAAACGGGCCTGCTCTTCATAAGCCATTGCGATAGCTTCCAAGGCGCGGTCGGCAGCATGCGGGCCTGAAGCCTGAAACGACATGATGAAGGACTGACCGGTGGTATGCATGGTGGCATAGCCTATTTCAAAAAACCTGTTTTTTATGCGTTCCAAACTTTCAACCAAAATACCGGCACGCTCTTCGGGGCCCAGTTGCGCCCACTCTCTTTTGGCTTTCTGTGCGTTATCAATCAATGTTTGTGCATCAAAAATTGGGTATTGCACCCCCAAATCTTCCATGGTATAAGGTGAGTTTTCTTCGCCCGCCCAATGGCTTTCGCCGCTTTGTTGCAATTCGGTGAATTTCTTGTTCAAAGCATTTTTAAAAGCCTGCTCGCCTTGCGCGGGTGCTTGCTCGCCATAGGCTTTGGGGTGCTCGGGATATTGGGCAAAAAAAGCACGCTCAAGATTGGCTTCAATAGCTCTTTCAAGAATGTTTTCGTGTTTTTCGAAGAATGACATTTGCTACGGGTTTATAATGTTGGCCAAAGATAAAAGCACTGTTTGATAGTATGGGTAATGCACAAAAAAAAGCCGCATGGGAATCATGCGGCTTTCATTCTTATTTAGTTCAATTTAAAATTCTAGTGAATTCCTTTCATTGCTTTGTTCAAAAGTGGAGAAAGGAGAATAAGGGCAACACCACCGCCCAACATGAGCATGGTAATAAATGGATAGAGCGATAGGTCATAGGTATGCAGGATTTTTTCGAGTACACCCGCCAGGTAGTTACCCGCCGCAAAACTTGCCATCCACAATCCCATTACCACCGAAACAAGTTTTCGCGGGGCGAGTTTGGTAATCATAGACAATCCAATGGGCGATAACATGAGCTCGCCAAAGGTGAGTACCAAATAAACAATCACGAGCCACATGGGCGAAACCAGGTTTCCGTCAGCTGCTTTGTTGCTAGCCATGGTCATAATCCAAAAAGCCAAGGCACCTAACAACAATCCCAAAGCAAATTTTATGGGAGTTCGCGGGTTGAGTTTCATCTTGTCAAGTTTCAGCCACAGCACAGAAAATATTGGTGCGAAAATCAAAATGGCAATGGGGTTGATATTTTGGAACCAAGTGGTTGGTATTTCCCAGTCGCCAATCATTCTATTGGTGTTTTCGTGTGCAAATAAGTTGAATGTACCACCGGCCTGCTCAAAACCTGCCCAGAACGATATATTAAAAAATGCGAGCACTAAAATTACGGCCATTCGGCTCCACTCGTCAGCACCTTTTGTGCCGGTAAATATTACATAACCCAAGGCTACAATCAGTACGATGAAACCAATGGTGGTTATTAATCCGGTAACATTATCAGGCAAAGCAGCCCAAATTTTAACTATTGCAAACGTGGCTACTATTAATCCAATGGCCAAGGCAAAAATGTCGCGCCAGTCTTTTCCATCGAGTTTGAGTTTGTCGGCGGGTGAGTTGGGTGGCAAACCATATCCTTCCAGTTTTCGCTCATTAAAGTTGAGCCAGAAAACGCTGATAAGCAAACCTACGCCGGCTGAAAAATAGCCCCATCCCCAATCAACTTTTTCGCCAAGGGCACCGGCAATAAAAGGCCCCATAATGGCGCCAAGGTTGATACCCATGTAAAAAATGTTGAACGCAGAATCTTTTCGAGGGTCATTATCATCGTACAAATCGCCAACGATGGTAGAAATATTTGGTTTGAAAAAACCATTACCAATAATTAAAACACCAAGGCCAAAGTTGAACAAGTTCATACGGGCAGTAACATCAATAGAATCGCCGATAAAAGCTGAAGAAGCCAATAAAAACTGACCAACAGCCATTACCAACCCACCTATATAAACTGTTTTTCTTTTACCTAAAAAACTGTCGGCAACCCAACCACCCAATATTGGTGTGAGGTAAACCAAGCCTGTAAAAATTGCATAAATTGTAAGTGATTCTTCTCTGGAAAGCCCAAATCCACCATTAATTAATTCGGCAGTAAGGAAAAGGGTGAGTAAGGCACGCATTCCATAATATGAAAAACGCTCCCACATCTCGGTCATAAACAGGACGTAAAGCCCCTTTGGATGACTTGTTTTATTTTCTGTACTCACTATAGGTTGTTTTTAAATTTCGACGAATATATAAAAAGCGTGTTGTTGCGCAGCAAATGTTGTTTCGGCAGCATTGAATTTAATCTTCTCATCCGCTAGTAAACGCCCTTTTCGCGCATAACGCGGTTGAGCCATTTCAGCAGGAAGATAAGCAGCAGGGCGGCAGCCATTACCAAGGCAAAGTTCATCATGAAAAAACCTGCTTTGTTTTCGGTCGCTTCAAAGTTGCTCGAAAGAATGCCCGCCAGTTTGTTGCCCACTGATGTTGATAAAAAGAATCCGCCCATCATAAGCGCGGTGAGGCGCGGTGGCGAAAGTTTTGATACGAGCGAAAGCCCCATGGGCGACAAACACAACTCGCCAAAAGTGATGACACCATAAGTGGCAATGAGCCACAAACTGCTGGCTTTGGCATCATGTACATTTACCGATTTTACCGCCATCACCATAATGAGTGCCGAAAGTGCGGTAATGACCAAGCCAATCGCAATCTTGGTGGGGGTGCTGGGTTCGCGCTTTTTGCGCCGCATAAAACTGAAAATACCTACCACCACCGGCGTAAGGAAAATAACCCAAAACGGATTGATACTTTGGTACAATTCTGTACTTGCCAGTAGCAGTTGACCGCCCTTTTCCGGACGTGCTTCGGGCGACAGGTTTTCAAAATACCGCCTTGAATCTTCCAATACCTTTATCTCTTTTCCTTTGCTTTTCCAGGCTTCAGAACCGGCTTCCAATTGGTCTTTTTCTTGTTGCAAATCGGCCAAATGCGCTTCGTAATCTTCTTCAGGAGCGTCCACCCAATCGCTGTATTCTACGGTTTGGGCCATATCGGCATCGGCAGCCAAATTGCCAATAGACTCGGGCAATTCACGGTCTGAGTATTCTTCGGCCCACACGGTGAGCGCATCGCCGTTTTGGTGAAAAACCGCCCAGAAAATGATGACGCAACCATATACCGATAGCAATGCGGCAATAGGTGCGCGGTCTTCTTTGTCTGACTTGAGCATGAGGTAAATGAAAAAGCCAATTACGGGCAAACAGCCGAAAATGAAAGCATCGTTGCTGTCGGTACCAAAGAAGTTGCCATCGGGATTGTCGGCCCCTGTAACGCCCTTGAGAAAATAGCCAATAATACCAAATATAAACATGGGCAATACAGTAGAAGCCAGGATAACCCCGGTTGAAAGGTCTCCTTTTTTCACGGGTTTCAAAATATCGGCTTCTTTTACGTGCTTGGTACCCAGGCCAAAAATGGTAAGCCCCAGCAACATACCTATTCCGGCGGCGGCAAACGCATAGCCCCAGCCGTAGTTGATGCGCATATAAGCTGCCACGAAGTTGCACACGAAGGCGCCAATGTTGATGCCCATATAGAATATGTTGTAGCCACTGTCTTTGTTGGCTTTGTAGCGTTCGTCGTTGTAGAGATTACCTACCAATGTTGAAATATTGGGCTTAAAAAAACCATTGCCCAAAATGATAAGGAGGAGCGAAACGAAAAATGCGCCTTCGCTGTGGATAGACATCCCCAAATAACCCGCAGCCATGAGCAAGCCACCAAAAAATATGGATTTGCGGTAGCCCAACAAGCGGTCGGCCAACAATCCACCAATAAAAGGGGTTAAATACACCAAACCGATGTAGGTGCCGTAGATATCTGATTTTCTTTGGCCATCGAAGCCCATTCCACCGTTTTCCCAACTATCGAGCATATAGAGAGAAAATATGCCTAGCATAAGGTAATAGCCAAAGCGTTCCCACATTTCAGTAAAAAAAAGGATGTACAATCCCCTAGGGTGTTTTGCTGAATTTTGTTCCACAGGTTGTTGTTTAAATTTTGACGAATATAGTAAAAGGCGGTAATGGTGGTTACCGCCCTTGCATTTTGGCCTATTTTTTCAACGCACTGAAACTGTGCTTTAGTCCGCTGTATGAGGTGAGTTCGGCACGCACCCGCCCTACAGAAATACCTGATTCTATAATAACCGGAATTTTATTGGCGTCGGCACTCACCCAAAGGGTCATGTCATCTTCACTTTTAAAAATTTCGCCGGCTATAAGCAGGGGTTTTATAATGTAGCAATTTATTTTTCCCGCATCGGTTTTCACTTCTTCCTTTCCAATGTATTGCAAACCAATAGGATAAGTTTTGTTGTCGATAAAAGTATTCATTTTTACGCTGTCGCCGGGATGCATGTTTTCATAATTGAAAGTGCGGGCCAAATACCACACCGACAGGATGTCCCAGGTATTTTTGGGCACATCAAACTTCTCCCCTTTTTTATTTTTCACATATTTCTGTTCGGGATAAAACAAGGTGTAGTCTTGTTTTTTATAATCGCCTTCGCTGATGTTTCTTGTAAACACCCGGGGCTTAAAGGTAACGGGATCTACATAGGCATTAAAGTAGTCGCGCACGGGAAAAAAGTGGTCGTAAAAGCGGTAGGTTTGTCCGGCTGCGCTAAAATGTAAACATTGTTGTCCATTAAATTCCTTAAGCTCATCGTTGAATGAGAATTGGATTTCGGCTACCGGCACGTTGATGTACAAATTGTACTTTACCTTGTATTTGAGTTTTTCACCCTTTTCAAAAGAGTCAAAAGATACTTTTGACGGAATGCTGAAAGCCAGAACAAGGGCAACCAAACCTGCCAGAATGATTTTGAATGTGATGCCTTTCATGATGGTTGTTTTTAGTTGGGTGTTGCTACGCAAATTAAAGTCCAAAGTGGAAAAAATGATACTTCGCTCCGGAATAAACTGCCGAGAACTCCGCTGTTCACTTTCCAACATTTTCCATAAAGAAGGCAACTCATACCATACCAAAACCACCATTTCTTATCTAGGTTAGGTTCAGTGTAAAGCTCAGTTATTTCAGTACAAAAAATTGAAAATCAAAACCTTGACGCCCATAAAAATGCGTCATCTACTCAAAAGAATTAATTGATAACTCAAGTATCAGCAATTACTCTTCGTAGTAGCCGCCTTCATCGTCTTCATTGTCGTCAAAAGAAAACATACTGCTCATTAGGTCTTTGAACTGCAGCGAGCCGCCTTCCAATTCATTTTTGCTTATTTGTGAAAATTCGGCTAAGGCAAAGAGCACAAATTCCATGTAGAGCAATATTTCGTGGCTGTCGGCGCCGCGCTGAAGCTTCTTCACCATTTCGTACAAGCCGCTTACTTCCATCAAACTATTAGCATGCTCCTTATCGCTGCTGTTTTGCATCAGTTCAGTATAGCGTCCGTTGCTAAACCACTGAACCACTTCGTCGTAGGGGCTTTTTTCTTTTTTCTTTTTGTAGCTTTCAGGATTGGGAAAATAAGCCGGAAACAAAGTCCTAATGGCCTTGCCAATCAATATGCGGGCAACATTGGCCGGACCTTCCTGTTCGCCTTCGTACACCAATTCTATTTTTCCCGTCACCGAAGGTATTACCCCAATTAAATCACTCAGCCGTGCATGTGTGTGCGATTCGCCGTTTTTTATGGCCCTTCGCTCGCAGGTGCTCACAAGGTTTTCGTACGACGAAATGGTGAGCCGCGCCGACACCCCACTCTTGGCATCTACATATTCTGAGCGACGTGCTTCGAAACTTATTTGTTCCAATAAATCATGTATATGCGGGTGCACCGACACTCTTTGGCCTTGCTCGGGCAGTACCGAAGCTTCTTGCTGCGTAATTTGCTTTGAAATTTCAATTGATTTGGGATAATGCGTAAGTATCTGACTTTCAATACGGTCTTTGAGCGGGGTAACAATTGAACCGCGGTTGGTATAATCTTCGGGGTTGGCTGTAAAAACGAATTGAATATCAAGTGGTAAGCGCATTTTGAATCCGCGGA
>WGNN01000078.1 GCA_016124515.1 bacterium | reverse complement strand
GCGCCTAATAAAGCCTCAATTATTACAAACTTTGTCTAACGATTGGCATTTCAACTCAACAGATTGCGGATCAAGTCCGCAATGACGGGGTAGGATAAGTGATGGTAAAAAGAACTCACACGCTCACTTCTCATTTCCAGACATCAAAAAGTAAATCTTGAAATCTCGTTGGGAACTTGATGAAGGGGGGGCAACTAATCTTTTGATAATCAAAGTATTAGGAAAGACCTGACAGGTTTTTGAAACCTGTCAGGTCTGCTGCAATCGCCATTATTGGGCATAGTTTAAATGCACTCGCCCACTCACATCCACACATAAACAGAATATTTTGAAATCGCGAAGCGGTTAAGCAATCCAATCCATTTTCAAATCTTCAAATCTGCAAATTTTCAAATTAGCACATAGGCAATAGTTCCGCTTTTTGCAATTAATTCGCACCAACCGAAAACCACAAATATGTCAGCCACATTGGTTCTTTCCGTATTGGGTGTTTACTTTTTGTTGCTCATTGCCATTTCGCAACTCACTGGTAAAAAAGGCGATAACGAAACTTTTTTTACCGGAAATCGCAATTCGCCCTGGTACCTTGTGGCATTTGGAATGATAGGCGCTTCGCTTTCGGGTGTTACCTTCATCTCCATTCCCGGAGCGGTGGTAAGCGATGGATTTTCTTACATGCAAATGGTGTTGGGCTATTTGCTGGGTTATGCGGTCATTGCCCGCTTCCTTATTCCACTCTATTACCGAATGAACCTCACTAGTATTTATGGTTACTTAAATGAGCGTTTCGGCAGGAATTCCTACCTCACAGGGGCTGGCTTTTTTCTCATTTCGCGCATCATTGGAGCCTCTTTCAGGCTGTACTTGGTGGCTATGGTGTTGCATGCTTTTGTGTTTTCGGTGTGGAATGTGCCTTTTGCAGCAACTGTGGCCATTACCATTATACTTATTTGGCTTTATTCTTTTAAAGGTGGAATAAAAACCATTGTGTGGACCGATACGCTGCAGACAACTTTTATGCTGCTGGCGGTGGTTTTGGCAGTGGTTTTTATCTCCGATCAGCTCAATTGGACTTTGGGCGATATGGTGCAAAAAGTGCAGGAATCAGACTACTCAAAAGTATTTGTATGGGACTGGCACAAAGGCAATTACTTTTTCAAACATTTCCTTTCGGGTATGTTTATTACCATTGTCATGACCGGTCTCGATCAGGATATGATGCAAAAAAACCTGACCTGCCGCAACGAAAAGGAAGCCCGCAAAAACATCCGTTGGATGAGCTATGCCTTGGTTCCTGTTAATTTATTATTTCTTGCCTTGGGTGCTTTATTATACTTATACGGCACGCAAAAAGGGCTGTTGCTTACCACGGGTATAGGCGATTTTCCCATACAAATCATGAATCCTGATACGCACGAAATGATGGGTATTCGCAAGGATTTATTATTTCCAAGCTTGGCTATCAACTTTATGGGGCCTGTGGTGGGGCTCATTTTTGTGGTGGGTCTTATTGCCGCCGCCTATTCAAGTGCCGACAGTGCCCTCACCGCGCTTACCACCTCGTTTTGTGTCGATTTTTTGGGTTTTAAAAACGATGGAACCCGCGTGAAACAACGCTACCTGGTGCATATCATGTTTTCTGTAGTTCTGTTTTTGGTTATTGTGGTTTTCAAACAACTGCACAACGATTCACTGGTAAATACCTTGTTTTCGGCAGCAGGCTACACCTACGGCCCGCTCTTGGGTTTGTTTGCCTTTGGCATTTTTACCCGCCGAAAAATAAATGACCACGCGGTGCCTTACATCGCCCTTTTTTCAGCTACTGCTGTGTATTTCATCAATTTATTGCTCAGCAAATATGGCGGCTTCAACCTGGGCTTTATGGTTTTGCTGGTCAATGGTGGCATTACTATGCTTTTGATTTGGCTGGTTCCGGGCAACAGTTCTCAATCAGAAGCACTTGACGAAGCAATTGTTAACCAAGAAGATTAAAGGTAGTGGCACAGGTTGCAAATTTTTATTAATTTGCTCGAAGTCTAACTGCCTATATATGAAAACAAAACTTCTACTTCCGACCTTATTTTTATCGTTTTTCAGTCTGTTACTACACGCTCAAACACAGTTTCAGCGCACCACGGGAACACCGCGCGACGACCGCAACTACCACTTGGCCGCTACCAAAGGGGGCAATTTGATTGCAACCGGGCACACTGCCGATACTGCAAAAAATGGTGATGATGCGTATTTGCTAAAGTTTAACAAGTTGGGAAAAGTGCAATGGGCCTACACCTATGGCGATGCCGGTGATGACTACTCGTGGGACGTGAATGTGACCCGCAGCAACCAAATACTCGCCTGTGGCAATACCACAAGTTTTGGTACGCCCAAAAGTGCTTCCACCATCACGCTTTCCGATTCAAATGGTACCGTTATTTGGCTTTCGGCATTATATACCACAAGTTTGGGCATAGAATTTTACCGCGCTATGGAAACAAGCAGCGGGCATTTTGTAGCCACAGGTTTAATGAATTCAGCAAGCAATGGCGACGAAATAGTGCTGGCAAAATTCAGCCCCAAAGGCTACCTTATTTGGGTAAAAACCATAGGCTCAGGTGGCGACGACGAAGCTATGGGACTTATGGAAACAAGCACCGGACACTACCTTATTTCTGGCGTGGCAAATGATGCCAATGGCTTTGGAAAAAGCGATTTTGCGGCAGTAAAAACCGATACAGCGGGCCGCGTAGTGTGGTCGCACATCTTTGGCGGAAGCAGCAGCGAGCGTCTCAATACCGCTTATGAACTGAACAACAACTTCTATTTTGTAGGTTGGTCTTCGTCAGCCGGCAGCGGCGAGTACGATGTTTTTGTTGTAAAAACAGATTCAGCCGGAAAAATATCTGATGTAAATGCCTACGGATCAAGCAGGTCGGAATTGGTTTTTAACATGCTCTATGAAGGCGAAAGCAATAGTTTTATATTGGCGGGATATACCGAAAAATTCAGTGCTGCGGGACAAAGCGACAACCGTAATTCATTTTTGCTGAAGCTGAACGCCGACAATGGCAAGGTGCGCTGGACCGAAACATTTGGCGGCAAAGCTCGCGATGGACACTGGCCCACAGGTTTGGCAGCCAACGGCAATGATTTGGGTTATTATATGTTGGGTTCTACCACTTCATTTGGTCTGGGAGTTTATGATTTGTATTTGGTAAAAACCGATTCGGCGGGCAATGGTGGTTGCAATCAAAAACACGGCGATTTTGTGAAAACCAATGTAAAAGGCTGGAGCACCAAAAGCTTTGGAAATAGCAAAATGACCAAGCAAAAAGTTGCCTGGACAAGAACTTCCATTACCGGCAAAAAGTGGCATGTGGTGCAGCGCGCCAAATGTTGTGCCTTGTATGCCGAGGCAGGAAAATCTGATACCCTTTGCCCGGGTGACGAAATTACGCTGGGGAGCAAAGCCCTTGGCGGTTATAATTATGCCTGGTTCAACAGTGGGAAACAAATAGCCAATACGGCCAAAATAAAAGTGAAATCGGGCGAGGCGGGCAACTACAGTTTGGTGGTTTCGGCAAGCGCGCCGGGCTGCAATACCGCCACCGATATTGCTACCATTACTGACGACAAAGGACCGCATACCGCGTATGGCAAGGCCAATATTTGCGAAAACTCAAATATTACCATCAAGTTATGGGGCAGTTTTGAAGACAATGAGTGGTTTTCAGTAAAACAAAATATGGCGGTTGACACCGGCAAACTACTCGTAGCCAATGCCGCAGACACTTTTTTGTGGCACGCAAATACGGTGGCCGGCTGCAAATATTCAGACACGGTGGTGCTTCAGGTATTTGAATATCCCACTCTTAGCCTGCCCGATACCATAGGCTTTTGTGCGGGCGACTCACAATATGTGAAACCCACAACCAACGCGCCATACGAATGGGAAAATACAACTGTTGCCGATACAGGTATTTGGCTGCAAACCGCTGGTTATCATTACGTAGTAGCGGTCAGCCACGGGCAATGCAGTGTCCGCGATTCGGTGTGGACTTCGGTTTATGAACTGCCAAAACCTGACTTGGGAGCAGATAGCACGGCTTGCTACAATGCTGAGATTTGTCTGGGTTTCAACCCGCCTTACTACCAAACCTATTGGATGGGGCAGAAAACAAGCAGAGATAGTTTTTGTACTTCCGAAAAAATGCAGGTTACCGTGATGGTTTATAACGAACATTATTGTGTTGGTCATGATACCATCAACCTGAAATCATTTAGCGGGCCTTTGAACCTGATACCCGACGACAGTATTTTGACACACAAGATGTATTACCAATTGATGAGTCCCGAAGCGCGTGAATATGCATGGACCGGCGCCGGCATTACACAAACAGTTGATTCGCAAACGGTAACCATTGCCACAACAGGCTGGTACTATTTGTCGGTGATTGACATGTTTGGCTGTGCTTTCAGCGATTCGATTTATGTAGATTTTGCCACCGGACTCGAAACTGCCGGTCAAATAGGACTTTCAATTTATCCAAATCCAGCCAAAAATTGGTTGCAGATAAGTGCCAACGAGACCATGTATGAAATACGTGTGTACACACTTTCAGGCGCAAGTATTTATACCAATACATGTGCCGCTGCTAGCCATACCATTAATTTAAGTGCCTGGCCAGCAGGTAGCTATCTGCTTCAAGTAAAAACCAAAAATGCCATTGTGGTAAATCGCGTAGTGGTTGGGGAGTGATTTTTTGAATAATTGTAATAACAAATGAAGGTAAAGTCAATAATAATTGCCATTCTATTATTTCCAATTTGGGTACATGCCGAGTGTTTAAACTCCGGGATTCGGGTGTATCCTACAAGCAATGAACTTGCACCCGAAGGTTGGATAATCTTGGAAGGCTTTGCTTTGAGTGAATCTGTAATTTATGATATTGGTGATAAATACCCGGTTTATATGGTTGGCGAAAACGAAAGAATTGAATTAGAAGTGGTACGGATTGAAGTTGGCATGTACAGGCTGACACAGGCCATTTTAAAACCGGTGCGGACACTTGAAATTGGAAAAACCTATTTTCTGAAAATTGACAATATGGATAAAATACATCGGTATGCTAAAAGGTACAACGCACCAATTTGGACAATTGTAGATCATGCACAAACTTTTATGTCTGACAAAATCACCATGCTGCAACAAACAGGAAGTTCCTACATTAGGTATGGCTGCGGCCCCGAAGTTTTTGGCCTTTTCCAATTGAACCACCCAACCAGCAATAATTATTTTATTATGGTTGAATTGTTTGATAATGAAAATGATACGGTCAATACTTATACTTTTTGCATCAATGGCCTGCGCGATAGTTTATTGCAAATTGGCCATGATATGTGTTCAGGTGCGTTTAAGTTCCAAGCCGGTTGCAAATACAAAATTCGCTTGAAATATATGAATGACAATGGTAGTAGGGTTTCGCAGTGGACCAATTGGTTTGATATGAAAAACCCACTTGACGAATGAGCTTTGCATGGACCTAAATAAACCTCATGAAAAAACGATACCTGATGCTACCCATACTTGCAGCATTTTGGTTTGGTTGTACCAAGGATGTGGCTGTTCCAAACACAACGGTGGCGAATGTATTTGGCCAATGGCAATGGATAAAATCGATGGATACGGACACCGGTGGCTGGTTGACTCCTGAAAATATGGACAGAAACAGAACGCTTATCATCACAAAAACAGGAGTTTATAAGGAATTTGTAAACGGAGAATTAAACATTCAAATAGATTTTGCTATTGACAGCTATACCCGCAGCGGGTGGTATTATTTTTCCTTTGATCCAAAGAAAAGAATAAGCCTCAATGAATATTTTGGTTTTAGAACAGCAGATACCTTGGTTACAAGGTGTCGATCGTGCAACGACAACGAAATTGAGCTTTTTGTCAAAATAAATTAAACGCTGTCTGCAAGTAAATCAACAAAAAACCGAAATGCAACTTTCAAAGCATTCCGGTTTATTTATTACGCAAATAATATATAGACAGGCTTTAGATTACCTGTAGCGCATTGGTTTTATTATTTTCAAAAGCCAAACATACCGTTGTTGTTGGCCAATCCTTCGTTTGGTATAGCCTGTATTACGTCCCAATGTTCCACCGCTTTGCCGTTTTCAAAACGCAGTAAATCATAAAATACTTGCTTTTTTCCGCTCCATTCGCCTTCACTTACCGCGAGTACAAAATTGCCTTCGCCCAATATTTTATGTATGTTGGTATATTTAAACATATTGTTTTGCGAGTTGAGGTATTCCACGGCTTCTACAATTCCTTTTAAGCCATCTTTTATTCCGGGGTTGTGTTGGTCGTATTGCGTTGCGCTAATATAATCCGCAATTTTACCCGGGTTTTTTCCCATCAAAATGTCTTCAATCATGGCCTTGGCAATAGCCTTGTTTTCTTCAGTGTTGCCAAGGTCGGTGGCTGTAGTTGGGCCATCGGTTTGCGAGCGACCACTTGCAGTTTCCTTCACTACCGCCGTCATGGCGTCCCAGTGTTCTGCTACTTTGCCGTTTTCGTCCAAGCGGATTATATCGAACGAAACCATTTCGTCGGCACCAAAAGGTTTGGCTTGGTGCCACAAATTGTGCATAAACACAAAATTGCCATCCTCAAACATCCTGATGTTTTCCGCGGTTGTGCCATTTTCCTGCAAAACAGGAAGCATATTGATAAATGGCTCCAAACCACTGGGAATAAATGGGTTGTGCTGGATGTAATTGTCGTTTGCGAGTTTGCGCATGGTTTCAGCATCATTTTGAATGGCCGCGGCCAAAAATGTGCCTACCGTTTCTTTTTTGTTCATTATGGGTTCTTTTAAATGTGTTTGATTACTTGATTTTGTGTGGTTACCGCAGGAGGCCAAAAGGCTGGCAGCGAGCAAAAGGGCAATAAGTGGACGCATACTTGATTTTTTATTTTACTTTTGAATTGCAAGCAATAGTACAATATAACTTGCAATACGCAAGTAAAAAGTAAACAAAACTTTTGTTTTGCAAGTAAAAATTAATGTACCGTTAATCTATGCCAGTTGATTTCAGATGTGATTGTCCATTTACATCGGCACTTGATGTGCTGGGCGACAAGTGGATATTGGTAATTGTAAAGCAAATGTTGACCGAGGGAAAGGAGACTTTCAAGGATTTTACCGAGAGCGACGAAGCCATTGCCACCAACATACTTTCGGCCAAGCTAAAGCTTATGGAAAAGTTGGGTTTGCTGCAAAAGACCAAACGACCCGACAACAAGAAGGTGAATCTTTATTTATTGACAGAAAAAGGCTTGGCACTCACGCCCATACTTGTTGAGTTGGCCAATTGGAGCGACAACAACCTGCGCGATATTCATCCCGATATTTTGAGCGGCGAAGGCATGCAATTCCTGCGTCAGGACAAAACCGCCTTTACCGCCATGCTGCTTTCAAACTACCGCAAAAAGCTTGAGAAGGAGGGGTTGAAGGCTAGGGCAATAGTAAATTTGGACATCTAACTTCATAAAGATGAAAGCCTGAAAATTTGGAATTGTCTCTTCAATTCACTCAAAAACTTCCACTTTCGTATTCAATTAGCAATATTTTGAAACAAATTCTCTTCATTTTGCTTTTTACTGTTTCGCTAACCGCAAATGGTAAAGTTATTAATACTTCAGATTTTATAACAGAAATCAAAGAATATGACATTTCTGATCTTTGGACTGCGGACAAAATAAAAATTGAGAATGAAAAAGAAATTGATAAATCCGAACCACTGGGCTATATTGGAGATAGTTACCAGCGGTTTTATATCCATTTCATTTCCGCAATTAAAAACCCGAATAATAAGCTTCAGTATTTTATCTATGGCAAAACCAAGGTAAAGGAAAACGTGTGCACTTTTCAAGGTACTATTACAATTATTGAATCAAGAACTTATGATGAAACTGACTTCCCCGATATAAAACAAGGCTATGTAAAAGGTAGTTATGAGTTTTTTGAAGATTCGGATCAAAGCGGAACAGGAGTTTTCAAAGGTACTTTTCAGAGTGAGTTTTATATAGACAAAAGCGGAGTGATTGCCTACGATGCATTAATGTTTGGAGCCGATGGCTACAAAAACAACCAATTTGAAGGTACATGGATAAGTTATCTTAGCGGAAAATCGAAAAAATGCAATTGGGGTGAATACAGAATTCCGGATAGCTATGAGCTTGACCGCGGAGCCGGTGAATTTTTTCCCAATCCAACATATTCAGATTTTGGCTGGTTAAATTATGAATTGGCGTGGTTATATGATATTAACAACCCAGGTACAAAAGAAGCAAGACTAAAAGAAAAGGAGGAGTGGTGGAAATAATAAGTGCCATGAACTTGATAATGAATAGTACCAGTACCTCAATGCATGTCTTAGCCGCCAAATAATACAGTAATGGAAAAGTTGCAGTCAACAAACGAATTGTAATACGGAAGTTTTCCTCAAAAAAACCTCACAAAACCCATTCCTCCACCACGTGTTTGATGTCCCATACGCCGTCCACCTTTCTTATGGTATAGAGGTGACCGGCGCAGGCATCATCGCTTTGGTAGTAGCCACCACGCACTATGGCGCTGTTTTTACCGGTTATTTTCATTTCGGTGATGAAGAAAAAAATCACTTCACCGTATAGTTTCTTTTCGTTGTTGTAATAAAAAGATGTTTTGCGCACTTTCGGACGTACATCTTGCAAGCTTGCCATAAATGGCCCATCAGGATCGATATACATGTGGCGGGCGCAGTGCAAAAAACTAATGATGTAAAACTTGCTCTTGCGCGGTTTCACTGCCTTGTTGTTGGCAAAAAGGTTTCTGAAGGTCAGCTCTGCCAGCTCCAGCGAATCATCTGCCGACATTACCGAGTCGGTCGCATCACTTTCGTTGGCACCCGAATAGGCCGTTATAAAAGCGTCCCAATCTTGTGCAAATGCGCTAAAAGAGCCAAAGGCCAACAGAAATATGGTAAGTACAACAACTCTCATGTATGCAATTTAGCGCTTATTCGCCTTTCTCTTCCCAAATTTTTACCAGCTCTACAAGCATGTCAACAGCCTTTTGCATATCGTGCACGCTTATCCACTCGGTTTTTGAGTGAAAACTGTGTCCGCCGGCAAACAAATTGGGGCAAGGCAATCCCATAAAAGAGAGTCGCGAGCCATCGGTGCCGCCTCTTATGCTGCCGCGCAGTACCTCAATGCCCGCCCTTTTTATGGCTTCCACGGCATAGTCGGTCACATGCGGACATTCTTTCAGCACGTTTTTCATGTTGCGGTATTGCTCAGTGATTTGTATTTCGTAGCTGCTGTTGGGGTAGTTTTTCATCACCTCTGCGGCCAAGGCATGCAGTCGTTGTTCGTGCGAGTCAAGTTCCGCGTCAATAAAAGAGCGCAAAATCATGGTGATTTCTGTTTCTTCTATACCGCCTTTTATCTCGTACGGATGCACAAATCCTTCGCGTTTTTCAGTGGTTTCGGGGCTCCACTCATTTTTTGGGAGCGCAGCCAAAAAGTCGCCGGCCATTTTTATGGCACTCTCCAGCCTTCCTTTGGCATAGCCGGGGTGCACATTTACGCCCTTAAAAATAACTTTTGCCATGTTGGCGCTAAAGGTCTCATCTTCAACCGATCCACGGGTTTCTCCATCCACGGTGTAGCCATATTTGGCTCCCAACTTGGCTATATCAACCTTGTTGGCACCGCGACCAATTTCTTCGTCGGGCGTAAACAATATCCTTATTTTTCCGTGTTTCACCTCCGGATGTTGTTGAAAATAAGCCACCATATCCATTATTTCGGCCAAGCCGGCTTTGTCGTCGGCTCCCAGCAAAGTAGTGCCATCGGTGGTCACTATGTCATGGCCTAAGCTGTTGGCAAGTTCAGGGTGTTCTGCCGCTTTTATAACTATCGATGTATCGCCGGGTAATACCAAATCGCCGCCCTGGTAATTTTTCACTATTTGTGGCTTCACGTCTTTACCTGTAGTTTCGGGCGAGGTGTCCACATGACTGCAAAAACAAATTACCGGTATGTCTTTTTCGGTATTGGAAGGCAAGGTGGCATACACATAACCCCACTCATCAAGTTCCACATCATCTATGCCCATTGCTTTCACTTCGTCAACCAATACTGAGCTCAGTTTTTTTTGCTTTTCGGTTGAAGGACAAGAACTTGAATGCGGATCGGATTGGGTATCTATTTGTACGTATTTTAAAAATCGTTCAAGAACGCTATAGTTGTATGACATGTGTAAATTTTAAGAGCCTCGAAATTGGCTTTAAAATCTGAAGTTCTGAAATGGAATGTGAAAGAATTACGCATTAAAACAGCAAATCACGTTAAAAATACAAACCCCGGTTTTTAAGAAACAGAGGTGGAGGCATGGCCCGGGCAAAATCTTCAAAAACCACAATTTTACTTTTGTCAAGTTGGATTTTAGTCAGCGAGTATGCACATTTGTTCTATGAATTGGGAGCCTGAGATTGTTTACAAGGATTTGTATGTATGCATAGTGAATAAGCCATTTGGCTTGCTATCGCAAAAAGATAAAAAAGGAGAGGAAGGCGTAAACGAACTTCTCTTTAAATACCTGAACAAGCCCAATTTTTGGGTGATGTTGCAGCGAATTGATCGCATGGCAGGCGGACTCATGAGCATTGCCACCTCCAAACGAATGGCCAACGCCATGAGGCAAATGCAAATAGACCAACAGATAAGCAAAACCTATTACATTATTACCGAGCGCAAACCCCACATAGATGCGGGCCGCATGGAGCAGTTTATTAAAAAACTGCCCAAAGTGCAGCGTTGGAAAATTTTTGAAGAAGAGGTAGAAGGTGGCAAATCAGCTATTTTGGAGTATGAAGTGCTGAGCCATATCAACGGCAGATCACTTATAAAAGTGAAACCCATAACCGGTAGAACCCACCAAATACGGGCCCAAATGGCCAATATTGGTTGTCCGGTGGTGGGCGACAAAAAGTATGGCAAAACGGAGTGGCTCAGCGATATGAGCATTTGTTTGTTTTCGCAGCGCATTGAATTTAAGCACCCGCTTACAGGCGATGAGATTGCGGTTGAAGCTAAATTGCCCATAGACCGCGAAGGCTGGACAGATTTTAAAGAGGTAATCCTTAATTTGAATTTATGAGAAATGTTTTGATAGCTATTTTGGCCATTGGCTTGTTGGCCTGCTCAGCCAATAAGAAAGAGACCGAAAACACCGCAGCTACTTGTGCGGTTGACTCCACAGCCAAAGAAGCTGATGTAAATAAAAAGTCGGAATTGGCCGTATTGATGCGGAAAATGGATGCCGACTTGCGCGAGTGGAAAATGGAAGCAAAAGCGGGCAAACGTCCGGATATTTCATTGATATACGAAGCGATATTAACAGCCACTCCCACCAAAGCAAACCTGCGCGATGACGAGGATTTTGCAGCCTATGCCAACAGCTACCTAATGGGCATTGACCGCCTTAAAAACAGCAGTAACGACTCGCTTGCCGTGTGCTACAACGCATTGGTGGCCAAGTGTATAGATTGCCACAACAGTTTTTGTACGGGGCCGGTATCGCGCATAAAAAAGTTGGCCATCAACCCGCAAAAAGTAGCTGTTGGAAATTGAGACACCAACTCGGTCCTGAAAAATCACCCTTATGGGATTTCACCTTAGCCTTAGTGCATATCCGCCGGCTGAACTTCATTTGAGAGGTGTGCCTCATTTATAAAAAAACAAACTTGTAATCTGCATTTCTCGTGGAATTTGCGGATAATTTGCAAATTCATGCTGTAATCCTTGTTGTTATATCGTTTTTAAACGACATTTGCACCAAAACAAAGCGATGCTAATTCGATTTAGTGTAAGGAATTTCAGGTCAATACGTGATAACGTTGAGCTTTCAATGGCAAAGACAAGTCTGCGCGGTTTGAAATCAAATACTTTCCAGAGCGGAAATAGCACCTTAAATAAATCTGCTGTCATATATGGTCCCAATGCTTCGGGCAAGAGTGGGCTCCTTCGTGCATTTAAGGCACTTGAATTTTTAGTTAGAAGATCGTCTAGTTTCAAACCTGACGAAAAGATTGCTGCATTCGAGCCGTTCAAATTAAACATTCAAAATACAAAGGCACCTGTCGCTTTGGAAATAGAATTCGCACACGAGAATAACCAATACTATTACCATATTGAGTTCACCGAAGACAAAATTGAACTTGAAGAACTTTATCATTATCCAAACTTAATCCGAACACTCCTATTTTCCAGAAAGAATGGAAATCCAATTAAATTCGGTGAATCATATATAGGCGGGAAAAAAACTATCGAGAAATTATTATTGCCAAATCAACTATTCCTTTCTAAAGCAGCAGAAAACAATGTTGAATCCTTGCTTTCTGCATTTTCGTTTTTTGGAAAAGGCATGATGGTTTTCCCTTTTCTCGAAGAATACAGAGAAACTTCACTTAGCAAGCTTTATGCTCAGAGACTAGCTGAAAACAAAAACTCTAACTTTTCAAAGAGATTTAACAAGCTTATATGTGCTTTAGACACAGGAATTGTTGGTATTCAGGCAGAAGAAGTTGATTGGAGTAGTTACAAATTTCCCAGCAATATGCCTGATGATGTAAAAGTAAATTTCCAGGAAAAGTATAAATACGATATCAAAACACAACACCCACTTTTTGATGGGGAAAAAGAAATTGGGTTTGAAAACTTTGAAATAGACGAAGAATCTACAGGAACTAAAAGTTTGTTCGTTATTGGTGGGATAATTCTTGATGCCTTAGAAACGGGAAGGGTATTAGTTGTTGATGAGTTTGAGAAGAACATGCACCCAAGTATCACTCAATTCTTGATCAACCTATTTCACAATGAGATTACAAACCCTAAAAACTCTCAACTGATTTTTGCAACACACGACATAACGCAACTTTCAAACGATAGTTTTAGAAGAGATCAAGTGTGGTTCACTGAGAAGGATGAATTTGGATCGACATCTCTTTACAGATGTTCAGACATAAAAGGAATTCGGTTGGGGACTCCATTAGACAAATGGTATGCATCAGGTAGGTTTGGCGCAACACCAATCATCAATGATTCGGACTTTTTGATAGAAATGCAAAATGCTGAGGATTAATAAGCCCAATAAACGAATACTCATACTTTGCGAAGGAGTAACTGAATATTTATACGCTAAATCTTTGCAAAATGAATTACCAAGAAATCTCCAAAGATCTATTGCTATTGAAATTGACTACAACTCCAGAAATGACCCAAAAAGTTTAGCAGTAGAAGGACGAAAAAGAAAACGGAAAGCTAAAAAAGAAAGAAACTCCTATGATGCGGTATGGTTGTTCTTTGATCATGACAATTGGCCTCAACTTGAAGCGGCATTTAAGATTGTAAACACAGAAGGATTTTGTATTGCATATAGTGCCATGTGTATCGAACATTGGTTCATTCTGCATTTTGAGAACTGCGGCAGAAGTTTTCATGACGGTGCCGAAGCCTTGAGATTTTTAAAAACTAAGTGGCCTGAATACCACAAGACACGACTAAAACATTATGAACTCTTAAAAGACGATTTAGAAACGGCAATTGAGAGGGCAAAAACATTGAGAAAAAATATTCAAACCGATTTACCAGCACACGAGCGCAACCCTTATTTTACTATAGACAAACTGATTGACTTCTTCAATGACTTAAAAAATTAAAAAACACGAAGGCACAACAACACATATATTATTTGACGGGTAAACGGCTGCAAGCATGGCTTTCATTCGGCAGCGAGTTTTGGTTGCCCCGCCTTCGCGTAGCCTTTTTCAAGCTCCAAATAAAACTATAAAACACGTGAGTAAAGTATTAATGTCGCTACAAACCCAATTATATTGTTATTTGTCGCATGGAATCGACGAAGTATTCTTAAGTGCGGGTTAAAATGGTACTTTAGCTAAATGACTCTTGGTGCCTTGCTTTCCCTCTTCTTTTTTAGCTCCTAAAAAGCACCCACCGCCTTCAACTCAAGGTATTTGTTTATCGTATTGGCGGACAACTCAGCCGGTTTGGTGAGTATGGAAGCAATGCCGTGTTTGCGCAACTCTTTTGAAATGAGCTCTTTCTCCGAAATAAACTTCTCAGCCATGGTGTTTTGGTAAATTTCCAATACATCCAAAGCAAATGATTTGCCCATAGCTTCAAGCTCAGTATTGGTAAAAAATATTACTATTAAGCGGTGCAGGCGGTTTATTATTTTCAGCGATGGCAGGGCGCGCTCCAAGGCTTCAAGCGTATCAAAATTGGTATATAAAAAAATCATACTTCGGTTGGGTACCAATTTGCGCAGTTGCAGGGCCAAGAGTTCAAAATTGGGCTCTGTATAGTGGTATCTTTCGGCATAAAGCGCATATTGTATTTTCATCAATTGCCGTGGCGACCACTCGGCAGCCACCACTTGATCCAATTTCTCAGAAAACGTGAGCAATCCGGCCTTGTCGTGTTTTTTCAGAACAATATTAGAAAAAGCCAGGGTGGCATTTATGGCGTAGTCAAACAAGGTGAGTTGGTCAAAAGGCATTTTCATATTGCGCCCTTTGTCTATTACGGCATATACCTGCTGCGAGCGTTCGTCCTCAAAATGGTTCACCATCAGGTTGCGGGTTTTTGATGTGGCTTTCCAATTTATATTCCGCGGATCGTCGCCGTGTACATAGTTTTTCAGCTGATCAAATTCATAACTTTTACCCAAAAAACGGGTTTTGTTTTCGCCGTTGCCAAAATTTAGGTTTTTCATGGCCAGCAATTCCTGTTGGCGCATTTCATAAACCGATGGCATTACAGATAGCTCTTGTTCGCTGCTAAACTGTTGCCTGCGGGCTACAAAACCCAACAGGGTAGAAGCAAATAAATTGATGTGTCCAAAACTATAGGCTCCGCGCACCACGGGCAAAATGGTGTAAGAGGCATTTTTGGTTTTGTTGCCCCCCAAAGTAAAGGTCAATTCAAAATCGCGGTTTTCCAGTTGGTATGGCAATTCATCAACCAGTGTTACCAACAAGCGGTTTTTCAAGCGGTTTTTTACTTTCAGGTTTACCTGGTGGTTGTGGTGCAGCGAGGCCACCGCCACCAACTCGCGGCGACAATAAAAATTGCTTTTGTTTTTAAACAATAGGTAGGATTCTACTGCGGTAGCCACGAGCAAAAAAGCCATTGTGGCCAATGCCGGATAAAACAGCAAAGGCAGCACATACGATATAAAAAATAGTGCTACCAAACCGGCTGCGGCATAAAAAAAGCGGTTTTGCAGGTAAAATGATTTGAACAACTTCATCTACCTTGGCACTTCAATTTCTTTGATAATGGAGGTAATCACCTCATTTTCGGTTCCGCCCGCCATTTCTTTTTCGGGGGTAAGTATAATGCGGTGGTTCAAAACCGGTATGCACACGTGTTGGATATCGTCAGGCGTTACAAAATCGCGTCCGCGCAGGGCAGCCATTCCTTTGGCGGTGCGCAAAATAGCCAATGAAGCACGTGGTGAGGCACCAAGGTAAATCTCGCCGTGATTGCGGGTTTCGTGTACTATGCGGGCTATGTAATCTATCAATTCGTCTTTTATGTGCACTTGCTCTATTATTTGTTGGCAACGTGCCACATCTTCGGGTTGCACCACGGCGTTTACTTCCAACTCGGTTGTGCGCAAATTAAAATTGCTTTTAAAGCGATTTAAAATGCTTTTTTCTTCATCAAGGTTGGGGTGCGAAACTTTGAGTTTAAACAAGAAACGGTCGAGTTGCGCATCGGGCAGGCGGTAGGTGCCTTC
>WGNN01000050.1 GCA_016124515.1 bacterium | reverse complement strand
CTGGCATTGGCTGTTGATATTGACACGGCACACTTGGTTTACCATTGGGTCAATAAGTTCTGCAAGGGTTTCGTAGTTGTCGCTAAACAAGGAAACCTGCTGTCCGTAGGGCGAATACGTGAGGTAATCAATGGCTTCTTCCATTTCGCTGAATTTAACCACCGGAATTACAGGCCCAAATTGCTCTTCGTGATACACCCGCATGTCTTTGTTTACCCACAGCAAAACTTTGGGGTAAACCATGGTGCCTTCATCATCTTTTTGGTGTGGCACAATCAATTGCGCTCCCTTTTCAATCGCATCGTTTACCAGCGAGTTGAGGTAAGCCGGCTTTTCAGGCTCGGGCAGCGGCGTTATCTGCGCATTTTCCCAAGGCATACCCACCTTGGTTTTGGCCACGGCGGCAGTAAATTTTTCAATAAACTTATCGTGCAGCGATTCGTGTACAAACAATATTTTGAGAGCCGTGCAGCGTTGGCCGTTGTACGACAGCGATCCGGTAACACATTCGCTCACCGCCAAGTCTATATCGCAATCTGCCATGACAATAGCGGGATTTTTTGCTTCGAGCCCCAGCACGGCACGCAGCCTATTGGGCTTGGGATGTGCTTTTTTGAGCATATTGGCCACTTTGGTACTGCCAATAAAAGCCAACACATCCACTTGGCCGCTTCGCATTAAGAAATCGGCCAATACGGAACCACGACCATAAAGCACATTGACCACGCCGGCAGGAAAACTCTCTTTGAATGCGTGGAGCAAGGGTTGCAACAAAAGCACACCGTATTTGGCAGGTTTTAAAATGGTGGTATTGCCCATAATAAGGGCGGGAATCAAGGTGGCAAAAGTTTCGTTGAGTGGATAATTGTAGGGCCCCATACAAAAAACCACCCCCAAAGGGCCGCGTTTTATTTGTCCGTAAATACCGCTTTCAAGCTCCAATCTTGAGCCTTTTCTATCCAATTCTTTCACCGCTGCAATGGTGTCTAAAATGTACTCAACCGTGCGGTCAAATTCTTTGCGTGAGTCATCAAGGTTTTTGCCAATTTCCCACATCAACAGGTTCACCACCTCGGTGCGCACCGCTTTCATTTGCTCCACAAATTTTTCCATACAGGCAATGCGCTCGCGCACCTTCATAGTTGGCCAAGCCCCTCTCCCTTTGTCGTAGGCATTTTGTGCTGCCACAAGAGCTTCTTGAGCTTCGCTTTCAGTAAGTTCGGGAAATGAGCCCAACTCCTGCTGTTTGGTGCTGCCATCTTGCTGCAGGCAAACCGGCGACTTAACCCGAATGACATTGCCCTGCCAAAATTTTATTTCGCCATTGATAAGATACTCTTTTTGAGCAAGATAAGGCATAGCATATTCTTGCGGCACCTGACCCGGCCCCGGAAAAACGGATGATTGGATTTCTTGATTTTGCATAATTTGTTGATTATGTTGTGATTGCAACATGAATAAACGCTAAGTGTACTTTGTACACTTATTCAAATATGCGCAAAATCCCGCACTTGCCAAAATTGAATTTAAAATGAGTCCTTGACTGAATTTTTGAGGCTAAAACGATAGGATATTGGCCACGCGCAACAAATCTTCGTCAATCTCAGGTTTGTTTTCAATGGCGTCCTTCAAGCTCACAATATTTATTTTCTTTTCCTTCACACCCACCATCACACCTTGTTGTCCATCGAGCAGTGCTTCAACCGCCGCTACGCCCAATCGACTTGCCAACATGCGGTCGTAGGCGGTAGGTTTGCCACCCCTTTGTATATGCCCAAGTATTGATACGCGAATGTCGAACTGAGTAAATTTCTCTTTGATGCGCTCCGCAATTTCATACGGGCTGCCGTTGGGGTTTCCTTCGGCTACAATAATAATGTTTGACTTTTTGTTTTCGTTGATTCCTTTGCGCAGCAAGCTGAAAAGCTCTCCGTCAGAAAACGATTTTTCGGGAATGAGAATGGCCTTGGCCCCCGAACCGATTCCTGAACGCAAGGCTATAAAACCTGCATTTCTGCCCATTACTTCCACCAAAAAAAGTCGGTTGTGGCTGGTGGCGGTATCGCGAATTTTATCAAGGGCGTCAATAGCCGTATTCACCGCAGTATCGTAGCCTATGGTGTAGTCGCTTCCGTAAATATCATTGTCAATAGTGGCCGGCACACCTACCACAGGCAAGTTATGCTCCTCACTGAATATGGTAGCACCGGTAAAGGTTCCATCGCCACCAATGGTTACAAGACCATCTATTTGGTGCTTTTTACAATTTTCAAAAGCCTGTTGCCTGCCTTCCACCGTTCTAAACGCATTGCTGCGCGCGGTATAAAGCATAGTGCCCCCCTGACTAAGGATATATGAAACAGATCGGGAATCAAATTTCTCAAATTCATCGTTTACCAAGCCGTCGTATCCATTATACACACCCCATACTTCAAGGTCGTAGTAAGCGCCTGCACGCACCACTGCACGCACGCATGCATTCATTCCGGGTGCATCGCCACCGCTTGTAAGTACTGCTATTCTTTTTATGTTCAATGGTTTGTTTTTACGTGACAAATATAGCGCTAAGTGTACTTTATACACTTAGTGCTAATTGAAGCCACAGATTGCTCAGCCGCCAAACTTACTTGACTATGAAAGTTTGCGCAAAAAAATGAGCAGATAAAAACAGAGGTTGCGGCTATTGATTTGCTGACAAGCGGGTGTTGCTTAATTATTGCCAAAAAATGCAGTATTTGGGGCAGTGCCATTTTTTTTTGTGGTGATTCAATTTTTGTTAACATTTTTTATTAATATTGAAGAGCCTATTCAGGCATTTGATGTGGGATTTGAAAGAGCCGGACATTTTGCCGGCTTTTTCTTTTTAAAGGCTAATCAATTCATTATCACACCAATAATTACCAGACTTACGCAAGGCGACAACTCATTGACGTGGCTTTTCGAAATGAAATTATTAACGAGTCTGACACAAGAATCATTAAAAATTTTACCGGTGGGCTTTTCAATCATTGTGGCCAACTGCCCTATTTTCACGCTATGAAATTGAAGACCACATTTACGCTGCTGCTGCTGGTATTGTGCACGGGAAGCACGTGGGGGCAAGACAGCACCGGAAACTTTGCGACCCGTTGGTGGCACAAGCAGCAACTGAAAAGTGAGGCGCGAGCCCTTAAATATGATACTTACCGCATTGGTGGACCTTCGCTGGGTTTTGCCGATGTGCAAGACAGCAAAATGGCGCCCAATATATACAGTGGAGCCACGGCGGGTTTTCACCTCGGCTGGCACGAGTACAGCGAAAAATGGTTTAGCCAACTCATGCTCGAAGCCGCCTTTGGCAGTCTTGGGTTCCAAGACAATCACGGCAAAGGATATACGCTGTTCAGGTCGGGCTTCAACTACAGCATTTTACGAAAAACCAATTGGATGCGCCAACACCTTAGACTAGGTGCCGGATTGGACGCGCTCAACTACCTTAAGTCATACAACTACCTGCAAAACAGTTCGCTGAACAATGATTTGGCAGTTGGCATAATGCCTATGGCAATGTACCAAGCGGGCCATAACCTATTGGGCAGGCCAAGTATATTCTATGCCAAGGCTTCTTTCAATGCCTTCTCTTTTCTTATGCGCTATCCAAAATACAATCTCAACCTCAATCAGGGGGAAATTTTCTGGCAACCGGTGGGTGGTTTCAATCGTGTGAGAATAGAATTGGCTGTGAGTCCAAAAATAAAATGGAGTCAGGAAAACCGGTTTGAACTGAAATACAGCTGGGACTTTTATTCATTTAACGAGAAGCAAAACCTGGTTGCCGTACATACGGCTCAGCACAACATTTCTATAAACTGGTGGTTTAAAACAAGATAATATGAAACTGAAATATACCGCAGCCATTATTTGTACCCTGGCCATGCTTACAAGTTGCGAACGCCTGTTTATGGATGAAGTGCCCGACGAGAGTCCGGTGAGCGTTTTTGAACAAACCTGGCAATTTGCAGACCGCGAATACAGCTTTTTCAGAATGAAGGGAATTGACTGGGATTCGGTGCATGCCGTATTTGAGCCGCGAATAAGCAACAACATGACCGAAGAAGCGCTTTTTGATGAACTCGGGAATATGTTGTACCTGCTTCGCGACGGACATGTGAACCTGCATTCACCTTTTAACCGAAGCCGAAACTGGAGTTGGTACCTGCATTACCCCTCAAATTTTGATTATAATTTGTTGGAACGCTCTTATTTTAAAACCGAAGAGCAATTTACCGGACCATTTGTGCTCTATGATTTTGGCGATGTAGGCTATATTTATTACGGAAGTTTTTCTAATAACATAAGCAACCAAAACCTCAATTATGTAGCCGACAAATTTGCCAACCACAAAGGGCTTATTATTGATATGCGCGACAATGGCGGTGGTTCGCTGAGCAATGTATATAAGCTTGCTTCAATGCTGGTAGAAAAGGAAACGGAAGTGGGTTATACCCGCATGAAAAATGGTCCTGAACACGACAATTTCACCCAACTTGAGGCGGTGAAAGCCACCCCTGATGAAGATGTTCATTTTTATAATAGAAAGGTGGTATTGCTTACCAACCGACTGAGCTACAGCGCCACCAACTATTTTGCCGTTTGTGCCAAAGCCCTGCCCAATGTGACGCTTATCGGCGATTCTACCGGCGGCGGCGGTGGTGCGCCCTCGTTTACTGAGCTTAGCAATGGCTGGCAACTGCGTGTATCAAGCACACAATTGTTTACCATTGACCACCAAAATGCCGAAAAAGGGGTGGCGCCTGATATTAGGATTGATTTGAAGGCTGAGGACAAAGACCGCGGAGTGGATACGATACTTGAGGCGGCCTTGGCACATTTGAGAAATTAATAATAAAAAAGTGAGGCGTCTCCTTCTGAGCACGCCTCACATCATAATATCCAGCTCCCGTGTATTCTAATCTTTTTTCATTGACTTTTCCCAACTTTCAATTAGCTGAAGTCATCTGCACTTCTTGCAAGGTTTTGATATATATTTCCAATTGGAAGCGCGAAATCAAAGCAGTTTAAAACATTGATTATCTGCCACTAAACCCAATTATTTTACAGTAAAAGTAATAGAACCGGGTATTTGTACTTCGCTACCAAAACCGATGGGCCTGGCACTTACCTGATAAATGGTAAGCACATCGCCTGTATGGGCATCTTCAAACTTTTGTCGTAAGTTAGCGGGTATATCATCCGATTTTTCGGTTCCCATAACCACATTGCCACGTGTAGGGTTGTAAATATAACTGAATTCAGTAACCTTAAACCGAACACCATCAAAAAGGAACTCTTCGTCCATAGTGGCAAAAACGCGCTTTATGGTACTTATTTCACCTCGTGACAGGCTTCCACCGGTTTTGTTGTTGAGGTTGGTATAGGGTTTGGGCACTTTTTTAATTCTGAAAGATTCCGGTTTCAGGTTTCGCACTGAACCATCGGGCATTTCTACGGCCACATTCAATTTACATTCAGGGCTCAAACGCTGGTTTATGGTAACGGAATATTGACCATTTC
This sequence comes from bacterium, assembly GCA_016124515.1. Lineage (GTDB taxonomy): Bacteria > Bacteroidota > Bacteroidia > CAILMK01 > JACPUW01 > JACPUW01. Next base: position 12,153 of record WGNN01000050.1, on the reverse strand, counting down.
CGCGGTTTTCAAGTCTGCCAATACCCGAAGGACTCAGCGAAACGCGCACTTTTTTGGCATCGAAGCCCGGTACTGAAACCGAAACCGGATTTTCCAAATCCATATATAAAACATTCATTTTATCGGCTGACACAATAGCAGGGGTTTGAAATCCGGCAAACTGCAACTCTGTATTATATTCTTCTACTTGTCCGGTTCGCGGGTTCATTAGTTTAATTACCACCGGTTTGTGTACGGTTCCTTCTGACGAAACAGTTGCTTTAAACTTAGCGCGAGCGCCTTCCAAGTCAAGTTCTTCGCCATCAACTATTATAGTTGGCTTCACCGAAGCAATTTGGGCACCGAGGAAAATATCGGCTTCATAAGTACCGCCAATGGGCACGTTTGTACTGCGCGGCATTACCATAGCTTCCAATCCGGTAACAGGCAGTCCGGTATCGCCAAAATCAGCAGTTAATTTATTGATAACCATAGCTTCAGAATTACGCAAATCGTTTTGCAATTTGGTGAGAATAGCAAGTGCCGCGCCCAAGGGTACATTATTGAAAGTGGTAAATTCCCAATTGCGTTTGGCCGGGTCGGGATTGGTATCGTCATCATTCGCCGCAAGCGGAAAATTCTCCTGCAACTGTGCAATTTCGTCTTTGGTAAACTCAGGCAAATCGCTGAATAAACTAATATACTCAGCTTTGAGCTGCTGAATTTCTTCCTTCAATTCTTTGCCATAAGCGTTTTTTGGCTGGTTTGGATCGGCCAAAAATCTGGAAGCGATATCGGTATTTTCCTCATCAACCAATACCATCAGGTTAGAGCCTTTGTACGATTCGGGGCCGCCCTCGTATTGTTGGTTGTTTTCCGCCTCAACCAATAATTTTTTCAGCGACTCAATTTTGTTGTTCAGCTCATCAGACATGGCAACGGCCTTTTGCACGCGCTGCCAGTATTTCTCAGCGTTTTCGTCGCCGTTCATGCGTTTTACCACTTGCTCAAAAGTCATTACATCGTTGTTGATCTTCAATTCGGTTGATTGAATGGTTTCGTCAATTCCTTTGGTAAGGTTGTTAAAAGCCTGCAACACTTCGCGCGAAACGTTTAGTGCGAGCAAGGCGGTGAGCACAAGATACATCATTCCGATCATCTTCTGCCGTGGTGTTTCTTTGGTTCCTGCCATGATATTATTATTTAAATTGTTACAAAATCAGACGTACTTCTCCCCTTCTCTATTACAGATATATTTTAAAATTATTGGATAGTAAGGGAAGCTGGAAACGCGCTGACAACTATATATGGCAAAGGCAGGTAGAGGTAACCTGAAAAATTTGAAAAAAAATGAATACGCGCAATGAAGAAGAATAAAACGCTCGTGCTTTACCAAAAAAACACCTAAACGACAGAAAGTTACAGCTGCATAACCAAGTCCATGGCTTCTTTAAAATTGCGGCCAAAGGTGAAAATGCCTTCTTCGTGTCCGGCCATTATCATGATGTGGGTTTCTTTCAATGGTCCTTCGCGGTAAAGTCTTTTTACTTCAAGTGCCATTTCAGGTGTCCCGTAGGTTATTTCGGGAGCGGTGGTTGGCAGTATATGCAGGTGTTTTTTCCAAAGCTCGGCACTGTGTATATGTATCACGGCTTTTATTTCGGGCGACAATTCATAGACCGCGGCATGGGTGAGCGACTCAGAACTTGCCTTGATGGGACCACGACAGGTGAGGCTGTTTTTTTCAATATCATAACTCACAATGGTGGTATAGTGCCTTGCATCCAACTGTGCTATTTGCCCGGTTTGGGTACCGCTTATCAAGAGCGTTCCGTCATCGTTTTTTTTCGAAATATTGCCATAGCCTATCACATCGTCATAGGCCCCTATGAGTTTCTTTTGGTACAAGCGGGTTCGCACGGCATTTATCTCTTTAATTTCATCGAGGTGCACGGGTTGGTCTTCAATAAAATGCTGCGTGTATTTGATGTATCCTTCGTCTATCATGGGGCTTATTTATAGTTGCAAAAGTGCGGATATTGTTGGGTTTGGGAAATAAAAAGCCGGAGTTTTGAGCTCCGGCTTTCAATTATTATATTAATTGTCAAACTCCCCCTTCTACTCCTTAAAAAAGTAGGGCATCAGCATCATCGGTTCATCAAATTGGGTGAGCCATTTTATTTGCTGCATAAGCTGGTATTGCTCTTCGCCAATTTCGCTTTTTATCATGTCTTCTTTCACATTGCCGCCCAGGTTTTTTATTATTTCTTCAAATGGGTTTTTCACCTTGGGGAATTCCTTTATTTGATAGGCCTCAAGGCCGGCTTTTTCTTTTGCCAATTCTATGGCACGGTCCAGTCCACCCAGTTCATCTACCAAACCGAGTTTCAGGGCATCAGTTCCTGTCCATACGCGCCCCTGTCCATTGGCGTTTACAAAAGCGGTGTCAAGGTTTCTGCCTTCGGCCACATGGCTGATAAAATCAATATAAATGCGGTCAAGTTGGTCTTGTATCATTTTGCGCTCCATATCGCTCATGTCGCGGTTTGGATTGCCCAAATCGGCAAATGGCCCGGTTTTGATGCGGTCGAAAGTGATACCAAGTTTGTTTTCAAAGAATTTTTGCGTACCGGGAATAATGCCGATAACACCGATGGAACCGGTAAGTGTGTTGGGTTGTGCTACAATAGCATCGGCTTTGCACGAAATGTAGTAGCCGCCTGAGGCCGCCACATCGCCCATTGAAACTACCACGGGTTTGCCGGCTTCTTTGCAAAGGGCTACTTCGCGCAATATAATGTCGGATGCCAAGGCGCTGCCACCGGGCGAATTTACCCTTAGTACTATGGCCTTCACTTTATCGTCTTCGCGTGCATCGCGTATGGCTTTTGATATGCGATCAGAACCAATGTTTTCGTCATCGCCTTCGCCCATTCCTATGGCACCTACGGCATATACCACCGCAATTTTATCTTTCACATACTCATTTTCCATAGTGGCCATGTAGTCGTTCACATCCATGGTTTTAATGTCGTCATAGCTTTCTGCGCCCATAAATCGGGTGAGCATGTCGCGTACTTCATCGCGGTATTTCAAGCCGTCTATCATGCCAAGACTGATGGCATCTTGTGGTGTTCTTATTTTCAATTCGGTGGCTATGCTGCGCAAAACCGCTGAGTCAATGCCACGGTTCTTACCCACTTCGGCCAGGTAGTGTGTGTAAACGGAATGCATGAGCACACGCATTTGCTGCTTGTTGTACTCACTCATTTTTTTCTCGCTAAAGGGCTCGCCGGCGCTTTTGAATTTTCCGTGTTTTATTACCCGTGGTTCTATATCAAGTTTGTCAAATGTGCCTCTGAAAAACATCATTTCAATGGCTGAACCATTAAATCCCAATTCGCCGGTAGGCTGCATAAAAATACTGTCGGCTACTGCAGCCAGGTAATAAGTTGCCTGGTTGTAGTAATCGGCGTAGGCATATATGGGTTTGCCCGACACTTTGAATTTCACCAAGGCATTTTTAATGGCTTCCAAACTCGCTCTTCCGCCTTGAAAAACGGTAAGGTCAAGAAACATGCCCTTGATGTGTTCGTTGGTTGCCGCATCTTCTATAGAGGCAACCACATTGGGCAGCGCCTGTGTGGCTTTGCCTCCGAATTCGCCACCAAAGTTGAAATTTCCAAAGGCATTGCTCAAGTCGCGCTCTGCTATGGGTTTCGACAAATCGGGAACAAAAAGGGTGCTTTCTGTTATTTCAGTGGGTTCTTTTTCTGAGCTTGACAAGGCTGCGCTGATACCGCCAATAATGCCTATTATGAGAAATGTGCCAATGGTCATCGCCAAAATGGTTCCGAAAAAACTGGCAAACATGAATTTAAAAAACTGCTTCATGGATTTGTTTTGCTTCTTTTTATTGTGTTTCAAAAGTATGGCTTGTTTGTAGCCGCCTAAACCATATTACACAAAGGGTATTTTTGGCAGATAAGCCAATCGTCTTTCCGTGTTTAGCGCAAAACCACTTTTTTATTTATCACAGTTTGGCGGTCGCTCAGGCTTATTATGTATAGGCCATGTAAGCCCAGGTTGCCCAAATTGTATTGGCTCAGGCCCGTATTTTGGTAAAGCGTTTGTCCGCTCATGCTGTAAATGGTCAGGTTCACTTTTTCATGGGCGTTCAGTATTTGCAGTTGTTCTCCTTTTAGCTCTACACCAAAGGTGCTTGCATGTACATTAGGTACGGCACTGCGCGCATCAAATGTCAAACTTCTAAGCCCAATGGCACCTTGTGAAAAATGTACCAAGGCTTGCTGAGCAGAAGTAATATAACCGCTGTAAGCTGCTCTTATCCTGCATGTTTGGCCCGGTGCTATACTGCCTTTGGTGTAGTAGTATTGGTCTGCCGCACATTCCACCTCGCTCACATCAAAAGGTTCAGAACCACTGTTGTACAGATATACTATATATATGCTGCTGTCCACTCGCTGTGGTACGGCGCCAATGAGGGTATCTACCAACAAAACCTCAGTGCTGGTTTGCCGTATTTTGCTTCCGGTAAACGACAGGATGCGGTCAACAAAAAAGGGATAATCAACAAATGGATTGCGGTTGTGCTGAAAACCCTGTATGGCATCATTTCGCTGCTGCTCCTTGTTGTCGGGCAAATATTCATTGGCCCATTGTCGTAAAATATCTTCCTGATTTTTGAAGAAATTGTTGCAATCGCCGTAGCGCATGACCATGTACAGCATGGCGCGTGCAGTGGGACCTTTTTGTTCATCGCGGGGTTCAAAAATGCCGTTGCCCAGTTTTGAACCGCCATCGGTCCAGCTAGCACTTGTTACCACGCCAAAAGGATTGTTGCTGCGGCGCGAATTGGCGGTACCATCGCATGGGAAAATATGGTGCATGTCGGCCACCATCATATTGGTAGAGGCGGTGCAAAATTTACTTTGTGGAAAAGTATGCTCGCAGTTGAAGCCATTGGCAGTGGCACCCGAGCGTGTATTGAAAGTGGCAGTGCGTCCGGTGTAGATGCAGGTTACCACGCCATTGTAGTTGTCGAGTGTGGCGTACATTTTGTCGCGCGCGCCGTTGTATCCCAGTGAAATCTGTCCTTGGGTGGTTATTTTTTGCAACTCGTCAAGCAATTCCTGGTCCCACAAATCGGTGGTGGAGCTGTAGTATTTTCCTGCCAATGCACCTACGCCTTGCAAGCCGCAGCCCAGGTACCAATTGTTGTCAAAACCAACGAATATGGCCGCTCTGTAGGTAAGGTTTTGCTCAGGTGAAAAAACCACCCAAATAGCGGTATCCTTGCCTCGCTCCAGGGTATATTGTGTCTTTTGGGTGCTGAATCCGTTGCCATACAAACGTATTTTTACGCTGAGCGAAGTGCGGTTGCCCAACGAAACGGCAAGTTGCATACTGTCTTTGGTGGCAATAGCTACATTGCCAAAGTCAAGCTTTTTATGTACAAGTTGCTGGCCATGTGCAGTAAAACAAAAGCCGCCAAAAACAACGAAGAGAACGGCAAATGTGAAGAGATTTTTAAGAGTCATTATACGCATTGAAAATATCAACAATATTACGTCTGCAAAATGCAACCGCTTTTTATATGAAGCTTTTTTAATGTTTACTTTCGAAGCCCGAAACCAGCCTTTATTGCCTTGATAGAAAGCCTCGACATCAACAAATCGTATGGACATTTGCATGTGCTCAAAGGAGTTAGCTGCCGCATAAATCAAGGTGAGGTGGTATCGATAGTGGGCCCTTCGGGGGCGGGAAAATCAACCCTGCTTCATATTATGGGAACACTTGACCAACCCGACAGTGGACAAATTCTGTTCAACGGTCAGTCGCCGCGATTTGACAAACCACGCCAATTGGCCGCCTTCAGAAACAAGAGCATTGGTTTCGTATTCCAATTCCACCACCTTTTGCCTGAATTTACAGCACTCGAAAATATTTGTATCCCTGCTTTTATTGCAAAAACCGACAAAGCACAAGCTGAAAAAAAAGCCGGTGAATTGCTGAAAATCATGGGGTTGGCACAACGAAGCGGTCATTATCCCGGACAACTTTCGGGCGGAGAACAACAGCGCGTGGCCGTAGCAAGGGCGCTCATAAACCAACCTTCGGTAGTATTGGCCGACGAACCTTCAGGCAATCTTGACAGCCAATCGGCTGAGGAATTGCACAAACTGTTTTTTAGCCTGCGTAATGAACTGGGGCAAACCTTTGTAATTGTGACTCACAATACCGAATTGGCAGAAATGACCGACCGAACTTTGCACATGAACGACGGAAAAATAACTGAAGCATGAAGGTAGCGGGTATTATTCCGGCACGCTTGGCCAGCAGCAGACTGCCCAACAAACCGCTGCAGGATTTGGCCGGTAAAACCCTCATTGAAAGGGTGTATGAAAACGCCCTTGGCTTTGGGCTCGACCAATTGATAGTGGCCACCGACTCAGAACAAATAGCCGAAGTAATAGAGCGCATTGGCGGCAAAGTACAATTGACGCCTGCCGAACTACCAAGCGGAACCTACCGCTGCGCCTACCTTGCCCCACAGGTAGATGCCGATATAATCATCAATATCCAAGGCGATGAGCCTTTTTTATTGAAACAGCAAGTAAGCGACCTTTTGAATGCCTTTGCTGACCAAGCCACCGAAATAGCCACATTGTATTACCACCTGCACGAGGTAGAATCGCTGCAAAGAGCAGCTACTGTGAAAGTTGTGATGGACAAATACAAAAACGCCCTGTATTTCAGCCGCTCTCCTATTCCTTTTGTGCGCAACGAAACGGTGGATAAGTGGACGCGTGTGCACCGCTATTTCAAGCACATTGGCGTTTACGCTTTCAGAAAAAACACCCTGTTGCAAGTGGCGCAATACGATATGGGAAGTCTGGAAAAAGCCGAATCGCTGGAGCAACTGACCTGGCTTGAAAATGGCCACCGCATTAAAATGGTAGAAACCACAGAAGAATGCATTTCTATTGACACCGCCGAAGATTTACAAAAAGCGTTAGCATATTTTAATTAGCCTTTTTTTACACACATATATATGGAAACCCTCAACAGTAAAACCAAGTACATATTTGTAACAGGTGGTGTTACCTCCTCATTAGGCAAAGGCATATTGGCTGCCTCGCTGGCAAAATTGCTTCAGGCACGCGGCTACCGTGTTACCATACAAAAGTTTGATCCCTATATAAACGTTGATCCGGGAACACTGAACCCCTACGAACACGGTGAGTGTTTTGTGACCGAAGATGGAGCGGAAACTGACCTTGATTTGGGCCATTATGAGCGTTTTCTAAATGTGCGCACTTCGCAAGCCAACAACGTAACCACGGGCAGAATTTACTCAACCGTGATTTCAAAAGAGCGCAAAGGCGACTACCTGGGCAAAACCGTACAAGTGGTGCCGCACATAACCGACGAAATAAAAAGCCGTTTTGCCAAGCTATCTGAAACCGGCGAATACGACATTATCATCACCGAAATTGGCGGAACCGTGGGCGATATTGAGTCGCTGCCTTATGTGGAAGCCATCAGACAATTTAAATGGGATTCGGGAACCTACGACTGCATTGTGATACACCTTACCCTGGTACCTTACCTGAAAACATCGGAAGAACTGAAAACCAAACCCACACAACACTCTGTAAAAGAGCTGCTTGAGTCAGGTGTACAACCCGATATTTTGGTTTGCCGAACAGAGTATCCGCTCAGTAAATCCATTCGCCGCAAGCTGGCCTTGTTTTGCAATGTGAAAATAAATGCCGTAATAGAAGCCATTGACGCACAGTCTATTTACGACGTGCCACTGCACATGCTCAAAGAAAACCTTGACAAAGTGGTGCTGGCCAAGCTGAAACTGGCTACCAAAAGCGAACCGCAGCTGAACGACTGGAAAGCCTTTTTGCAGAAACTCAAAAACCCCGTTTCGGAAGTAAATATTGGTTTGGTAGGCAAATACACCGAACTGCCCGACGCTTATAAATCTATTATAGAATCGCTGAAACATGCAGGTGCTCAAAATGAGTGCAAGGTAAATCTGGAGCTTATTTCATCGGAATACATTAGCGAAGCCAACGTGGCCGAAAAAATAGGCGAACTGGATGGCGTGTTGGTAGCTCCGGGTTTTGGCGAACGAGGCATTGAAGGCAAAATAGCCACAATCAAATACGTGCGCGAAAACAAAATACCATTTATGGGTATTTGCCTGGGCATGCAGTGCGCGGTAATTGAGTTTGCCCGCAATGTGCTGGGCTTGGCCGATGCGCACAGTACAGAAATGAATCCCGATACCAAAAATCCGGTGATTTACCTGATGGAAGAGCAAAAAGACGTGACAGAAAAAGGGGGTACCATGCGCTTGGGTGCCTACAACTGCGAGTTGAAAAAAGGCTCAAAAGCACAAAATATGTATGGTACAACCTCCATTATGGAGCGCCACCGACACCGCTTTGAGTTTAACAACGCCTACCGCGCACAATTTGAAAAAGCCGGCCTGAAAGCTGTGGGATTAAACCCTGAGCAAGATTTGGTTGAAATTGTAGAATTGGAAAACCATCCGTTTTTCATTGCCTCGCAGTTTCACCCCGAGTACAGCAGCACCGTATTGAATCCGCACCCGTTTTTTGTGCATTTTGTACAGGCTGCCAATTTGTACAAACAGATACAGGAACGCTAGAAATATAAAAAGTCATGAACCTAAGTCTATTTCAAAACCACACCAATTCCCCCTGTTGTTTGGCTTTTGCCGCCAACATCAATAATGAAATAAAAGTATATGTGCCGCAAGCACTTGCGCAGGCTACGCAACAATTTGTGGCCCGGAGCTCCTTTGCTGCTTCGGCTACCGATTGCGCTTATTTCATAGCAAATGACCAAACGGTGGTGCTTTGTGGTTTGGGAAATATAGACAGTCTGGTTTCTGATCAAATAAGAAAAGCTTTAGCCCGCGGCATAAAAGAAGCCCGCAAACACAAGGAAACACAATTGGCGGTTTACGCCCCACCCTTACAAACCGTTTCGTTACCCATAGCATGGGAGCAATTGGCAGCCGAAACCTGCTTGTTGGCCACCTATGAATTCAACAAATTCTACACGCAAAGCGAAGTAAATACATTACCGGAACGCATAGAAATTGAGCAGCTTACAGCGCAGGCTGAAGAAGCTCTGCAGCGCGGAATAGTATTGGGCGAAAGCACCTTGCTGGCGCGCAACCTGATAAATGAACCCGCCCTGTACATGTATCCTGAGACCCTGGCAGCAGAAGTACAAAAGCTGGGAATAAACTACGGATTTGAGGTGGAAGTATTTGACGAAGAGCAATGCGCCGACATGCAAATGCACGCTTTTTTGGCGGTTGGCATGGCTTCTACCAGAAAACCACGGCTGATAGTAATGCGCCACAAAGGAGCAGAAAGCACTGAAAAACTGGCACTTGTGGGCAAAGGAGTAACCTACGATACTGGTGGATTGTCGTTGAAACCCACCGCCTCAATGGCGCACATGAAAAGCGACATGAGTGGCGCCGCGCTGACAATAGCCACTATGTGCGCTTTAGCCCGCAGCAAAAGCCCGCAAAATGTGGTGGCTGTGGTGGCAGCCTGCGAAAACTCTGTGGCCGGTAATGCCTACCGTCCGGGCGATGTGCTGCACAGCATGAATGGAAAAACCATAGAAATAGGAAATACCGATGCCGAAGGCCGACTTACATTGGCCGATGCCATTGCGTATGCCATTAGAAATGAAAAAGCAAGCCATATAGTGGATATTGCCACGCTGACGGGAGCCGTAAAAGTGGCACTCGGAGACCATGTGGCAGGAGCTGTAACCACCTACCAACCTTTCTATGAGCAACTTTGCGAAGCAGCAAGAAGTGCTGATGAAAAGTTTTGGCAACTGCCTATTGACGATGTGTACCGCGACCTGAACAGCTCCGACATTGCGGATATATGCAACATAGGCCGCGATGGATTGGCGGGCACCATAACGGCAGCTTGCTTTGTAGAAGCATTTACCGAAGGCCTTCCGTGGCTGCATCTTGACATAGCCGGTATTTCATTCACCAAAAAAGAACAAGAATACATCTCAAAAGGGGCCACCGCGCGGGGCATGCGCACTTTGTTTTATTTGGCGCATAATTTCAAAAGCTGATCTGGCACAATACTTCGGTTTTAATTTTTGCCTTTCGCAGTGATTGCAAGAAACTTTGTTTGACAAGTAATGGTGAAGATAAGGCTTGGAAAATGGTGCGTAAGATGTGTTTAACAGGGGCCTCGGAAGAATTCAAAACCAGTGTATTAAAAAACCCGGCCTATTTTTTCCTTTACAAGCTAAATTAATTGGGTTACCTAAGCCGGTCTTTGCCATAATGAATTAAATTGGCACACTATGACCGACCAGCAAATTGTAGCAGAAATTCAGGCAGGAAACCACAACGAACCACTCAACCGCCTTTACAGGCATTTTCCACTCATACAAAAAATGGTGGTGACACATGGCGGCGACGAAGAAGAAGCTTACGATATTTTTCAGGATGCCCTTATGGTGCTTATTGAAAAAATAAGGAGCAACAGGTTTGAACTTACTGCCTCGTTGAAAACCTATCTTTACTCGGTGTGCAAATACAAGCTTTACGACAAAAATAGAAAACACAAAGTACTGAGCTACAGCGAAAACCTACCCGAACAAGCCGAAGAACCACAGCACGAAGACAGCGGACTGATGGCTGAATTGGAAAGAAAATTTGAAGTGGTAGATCGCGTGCTGGCCAACCTGGGCGAAAAATGCGTGGAAATACTCCGCCGTTTTTACCACTACTGCGAAAGCATGGACTACATAGCTGACCAACTGGGCTATGCCAATGTTAACACCGTGAAAACACAGAAGTACAAATGCCTGGAAAGAGCCAAGAAAATGGCTACAGGTTTTTTTGGCGGTCAAATGGACTACTAAATGAGAGAAGAGCTGAAGCATATAGAACGCATAGACCGATACCTGGAAAATGCTATGGACGAAGCGGAAAAAGCCGCTTTTGAACAAGAAATGGCCAACAATACTGACCTGCAAAAGGAAACCGAATTTTATAAAGTGCTCAAGGAAGGCATTTCAAGGCAAGCCATAAAACTCGATATAAAAAAGGCACAATACCGCTACATAAAAAAATCGCGAAAATGGACCCGCCTGCGCAGGTTGCTCTTTGGCAGCGGTGGATTTTTGGTGCTGGTGGTCGCCGTCTTTTTGGTGACCCTGCCCGATGAAGAACGCGAAACGGGCTTTATTTACAACTTGCTGCACCACCGCGACATAGCCCTTGTAAAAAATTATGAAAGCGACCCCTATAATGAATACCTGCCCGAAAGCGAATTTTACACCATAAACCCTGATGAAGACACGGTGATAAGCACCGGCAGCGGACTCAAAGTGTATGTTCCGAAAGGGGCTTTGCGCACCAAAAACGGCAAAATACCAGATGAAGCCATCGTAGTAGAAATAGCCGAAGCCAAAGGAAATGACGAGGCGGTTTTAGGCAATTTGATGACCGAAAATGATGGTGTGGAGCCCGAAAAAGTATTTTTTATCAATGCAAAAGCCGGCGATGAACAATTGGTGGCCGATGCCGAAACCCCTCCTTATGTAGAAGTACCTACCGAAGCCAAAAAACCGGAAATGAAGGTTTTTAATGGGGTTCGAAGTAAGGAAGGCAATATGCAGTGGAGCAGCCCCAGGCTTCCTGATAATTTTTTAACACCGATTGCTTTTAAATACCTCGACTACTACCCTGCCGGTTTTGAAAAAGCGGTGACTGAAAACCTACCCTACAAAGGACATAAAGTAGCCGATAGAAAGCTGTTGGACAGTTTGTATTTCAGTACTTTGAAACATGTAGTAATGACCATTGGCGATCCGAATGATTATGCTACCTGGACCAATGAAGTCTCATACAGCGATTGCGTAGCTGAAGACCATTGTGGAATATGCCCCGTGCAAATCCAAACCATCACCCAAGCCAAATTTGAACGCAGCTTATTGGCCACACGCGAGTTTATGGCGCGGCTGCAGGTTATTTACAAAACCTGCGATCAACAATTGCTTGACATCTATATAAACAACACTTCAAAACAACTTTGGGAAATAGATGAGATG
>WGNN01000064.1 GCA_016124515.1 bacterium | reverse complement strand
TTCAGTTGATAAAATCCTGCCACTTATACCTGTAGATTTTTGCCATTATTTCCAACCTTTTGCTTTACACGAAAAACAACCTCAAAACCCAACCTATAGCTCTTACAAACCGCTCAAAGTATTTACATTTTTACGCAGCATCAAGTCATGTGGCAAATAGTTGTTCAGTCGCGAGCCGATGTTTTTTGCCCAGCCCAGTGCCACATTGCGGTATTTTACCAATCCCCAACCTTTTTGATAGCCTTCTTGCACAGGCAAAGGTTGCCGCTTCAGGTAGTCTATGGCTTGTGCATAATCCACTTCAAAACTGACCTTGAAATTGGCAGCCAATTGCGAAAGTGCCAATTCGTGGCTGGGTTTGAAATTTTTGCCTGACACCTCGCCTATCTTGGTTCCCAATTTCCAAAGGGGAACATGGTTCTTCAATTCCGCTAAAAAACCGCTGTATGCTGCAGGAATGGCATGCAGGCTATGGTTTACTTCAACCAATTCTATGGATGGCGGAAGGTCAATAAACCGCTGCACCACCTCGCGGTCGGCTTTTGCTACGGAGCTAAAAGTTTTGCCCTTCTTCATGTTTTTTGGTAATGCTTCTTCATCGGCTTTTTGCAAAACGGCCACAAACTGCCCTTCGCCCTGTACTTTGTGCAACAAGAAGTAATATACGGGGAAGCGTTTCCCCCGCGCAGCCACATAACGCTTTTCTATCCCCCACGAATCCTCAATTTCAATATCAACCGGTTCAAAATCCTTATTATCCAAAAGCTTGAGCAATTGGCCTTCATTTTCGTCAAACTCAAAAGTGCAGGTAGAATACACAAGCTTGCCGCCGGGAGCCACAAGTTCGGCAGCATCGTGCAGAAGCGGTTGTTGTATGGCGGCACAGCTTGCCACAAAATTGGGCGACCACTGTTCAAGGCTCGTTTTGTCTTTTCTAAACATTCCTTCGCCGCTGCACGGTGCATCTACCAGTACCAAATCAAATTGGTTTTTGAAAGGCAAAAAAGCCCGCGAATGGCCGTTGGTAACCGCCACATTGTAGTTGCCCCAGCGGTTGATATTTTCTACGAGCACCTTGTTGCGGTTCATATCGAGCTCATTGCTTATCAGCAGCGAATCGTGGCTCAATAAATTCAATAAAAGGGTGCTTTTTCCGCCTGGTGCCGCACACAAATCAAGCGCCAGCAAAGCCTTGTCGAATTGCAAAGCCCTGGCAAAAAACATAGAAGAAGCTTCTTGCACATAATAGGCTCCTGCATGGTGTAGCGGATCGGCATAAAAAGCCGGACGCTCAGGCAACCAAAAAGCGCGGTCGTTCCATGGAACAGCCTTGCCTTGGTCAAACAGCCTGCCGCTTGCTTGCTTGTGGCTATTGAAGCGCACCGAAACCACCGGCTTTTCACCAATGGCATCCACAAATAATTGATAATCAGAGCCAAATAATTTTCTGAAATGAGTTTCAAACTCCTGATGCATAAAATTTTTTTAGCGTAACGCAACCAATAATACCAATAAATGTCTTTATGGCGCGTTACGCAAGCACTTAACTTGACAATAACTATGAGAATATTTGCAAAACTGTTTTGCACTGCTTCCCTATTGTTTATTTCGGCCTACCCGGTATTGGCACAGAAATTTACCATAAGTGGCTACATAAGCGACTCAAGCAACAACGAACAACTTATTGGCGCCAGCATTTATGTAACCGACATAAAGGAAGGAACTGCCACCAATGCTTTTGGTTTTTACAGCCTTACCTTGCCGGCGGGGCAGTACCACGTGGTATATTCTTATGTGGGCTATAGTTCAAAATCGGTGAATGTAAACTTGACAGAAAACAAAACGCTTTCTGTTGCCTTGAGCCCTTCCATTTCGCTCAACGAGGTGGTGATAACCGACGAAAGGACCAATCAAATCCAGGAGAAATCGCAGATGAGCACCATTACCATTACCATGGATAAGGTAAAAACGCTGCCTGCGCTGATGGGGGAAAAAGACCTGATAAAAACCCTGCAACTGCTGCCCGGTGTGCAAAGCGGTGGAGAGGGAAGCAGCGGCTTGTACGTGCGCGGCGGTGGCCCCGATCAAAACCTCATTTTGCTCGATGGCGTACCTGTTTACAACGCGTCGCACTTGTTTGGCTTCTTTTCAGTTTTCAATGCTGATGCCATTAATAATGTAGAATTGATAAAAGGCGGATTTCCGGCGCGGTATGGCGGGCGGCTATCATCAGTACTCGACATACACATGAAGGAAGGCAACATGAACAAACTTGAAGGCGAAGGCAGCATAGGTGTCATTTCATCTAAGCTGAGCTTGCAAGGCCCCATTAAAAAGGGAAAAACCTCTTTTATAGTGTCGGGAAGGCGAACATATATTGATGTGCTTGCACGACCTATTATAAAAGCTGTTGGAAAATCGCAGGGCGGCAATATAGTGGCAGGCTATTATTTCTATGATTTGAATGGAAAAATAAACCACAAATTTTCTGACCGCAGCCGCCTGTACCTGAGCACCTACATGGGCAACGACAAATTTTATTTTAACGTAGGCGAAAAATATTATTCCAATGGACATGAAAACACCTTTAAAACAAAAGGAGATTTGGCTTGGGGAAACAGAATTGCTGCTGTGAGGTGGAATTACATGATAAATCCCAAGTTGTTCAGCAACACCACCATTACTTATAGCAAATACAAATTCAGCACCGGCATGTCGCTCAACCAAATTGAATGGGATGGCGATAAGCAAGTAAGTACGGAGTATTTCAGCAATTTTTATTCGGGAATTGATGATGCAACCGCCAAGGTTGATTTTGACTACATGCCCAACCCCAACCACTTTATCAAATTTGGTGCGGGCGATATTTACCACACTTTTTCGCCCGGTGCCACACAGACCAAGATAAGCTCCTATGCCTTCCGACTTGATTCTACCATAGCTTCAAACAAACTATATGCCCACGAATTGTACGGCTATATTGAAGACGATTTTAAAATTGGCAACCGCCTGAAAGTGAACCTGGGCGCTTATGCCACCGCATTCAACCCCAAAGACACTACTTTTTTCTCGGTACAACCCCGTTTTTCTGCACGGTATCTCATTGGACCCAAATCATCATTAAAGGCTTCTTATGCCACCATGATGCAGGCCTTGCACTTGCTTACCAACCCCACCATTGGCTTGCCAACTGATTTGTGGCTGCCCGCTACCAAAAGGGTGCCGGTTGAGTATTCAAAACAAGTAGCAATGGGCTATGCGCAAACCATACACGAAGGCTACGAATTGAGTATTGAAGGTTACTACAAAAGCATGAGCAACCTTATTGAGTACAAAGACGGCGAATCGTACTCGGCGCAAAACACCGGTTGGGAAGACAAAGTAGAGCTCGGAAAAGGCTGGAGCTACGGCGCCGAAGTGTTTTTTGAAAAGAAACTGGGAAAGGTAACCGGCTGGGTTGGTTATACGCTTTCATGGACCAACCGACAATTTGCCAACCTCAACTACGGCAAAATTTTCCCCTACCGATATGACCGCCGACACGACATAAGCGTGGTGGTAACCTACAAACCAAACGACCATGTGGACTTTGGTTTGGTGTGGGTATATGGCACCGGCAATGCCTACACGCTTGGTTTGGAACGCTACTGGGCCTATAATGATAATGTGGGCAAAGGCGACTACAACTACAACCAGGAAATAACGCAGGTAGAAAGCCGCAACAACTTTAGGGCGCCCGCCTACCACCGCCTTGATTTGGGTGTGAATGTGCACAAGCCCACCAAATGGGGCGAGCGCACCCTGAGCATGGGATTGTACAACGCCTACAGCCGCCAAAATCCATTTTATATTTATTGGGGATATACAGACGGCGGATTCTTTGGCGGCGACTCTCAGCGCGTGCTGAAACAAGTGGCCCTCTTCCCTATGATACCTTCCATTTCTTACAGCTTCAAATTTTAGATCATGAAAAATCCAATCATATATATATTGTCAGTAGTTTGGGTATTCGCTTCCTGCGAAAAAGTAATAGACTTTAAAGGAGAAGTAAAAACACCTAAAATAGTAATAAACAGCCTTTTTAACACCGAAGACTCATTTAAGGTAATGATAAGCAACAGCTTGTCGTTGGTAGATCAGGCGCAACTGAAAGCGCTTAATGAGGCCACGGTAAAACTATATGATGCCAACCACAGCTTGCTGGGCGACGGCATACTAACTACTGACGGCAATTATTACATACCCGATGTGGACATAGCACAAGGCAATACCTACCGCATAGAAGTGAGCAACGATGGATTTACAAGCGTATGGGCCGAAAATGAAGTGCCCGGCAAAACAGCTATTGTTTCGGTGGATATAAATAATATTAATGATCAGTTTAACGGTCCATCAAAACAAATCAGTATGAAGTTTAAAGATGATCCCGGATCAGAGAATTTCTACATGGTAGAGGTGTTTACAGATTATAGCTTTGAGTATATTCCAGGTAATTTTGATACTTACCACAGTCGTCAGGTTTTAACTACCAACGACCCTAGTTTATCAAATAATGCACTAAGCAACGGTGGATATGCATCAGACAGACTGGTTTTCAGCAATGCCAACTTCAAAGGAAAGGAATATACATTTGTCTTCTCCACCTATGATTACACCCCGCACGATTCTGAAAAGGTGCACGTAGAATTGCATTTTTCTACGTTGAGCAAAGAAGCTTACAGCTATTTTAAATCGCTCGATAAATACAACCAAACCGATGGAAATCCCTTTGCTACTCCGGTGCAGGTGTTTACCAATGTTGAAAACGGTTTTGGCATTTTCGCGGGCGCTGCTAAAGTGAAATACATTCTCTTGGATTAGTTTAAAGCTGTTTCGAGACTTTGGTGAAATTTTCAGTTTTGGTTAGGCAGTTGGCAGTATGCAGTATGCAGTTTTCCGCTCAATTCATCCGGCTACCTTGAAATTACCAATTTGCTTTGGGCAAGTACATTTTGCTTTTTGTCGAGCAGCCGCAAATAATACATACCTGCAGGCAAATGGGCTACATTGTATTGGGATCTGAATGGTTCATTTAATACTTCTACACCCCCCATGTTGTATATTTCTACTTTTTGCGGTTGTAACGTGCTGTTTAGCTGTAAATTAAAGTAGTCCGTTACCGGATTGGGATAAATATTACAAGAAGCAGGTTCACTGGCTTCAATTCCATTTCCTGTTAATACTTGCAAAGTTGTTACTAAACCCACACTTTTTTGCGAAGCTACATAGAGTTTGTTCTTGAATACCGCTCCAAGAGCTGCATAGTTAGATGATTTGTCATAATATCCAAGGCTGTGCCAATTGCCATCATATCTTGCTGCGCCATGCCATGAATCTAGGCCCAAATTATTAAAATCGCCAAAAACATATAGTTCATTGTTCCAAACCAGCGCATCCAATGCACCATAATTACTTATTTGAGTTGTATCGGGACTTATGTTCAACTGTTGAACCGTTCCACAATAATACTGATGCATAACGATGTTTTTTTACCGGATTATTATAATAACCCACCAATACCAACTTATCATTGAATACAAGCATATCTTGCACATAGCTAATAGGTAAATTTTGGTCAAGGCTTTTCCATTTTCCATTGTATCTGGCCACCACCGGTCCGTATGTATTAAAATTACCCGCAGCTATAAATATGCCTTTATAATTCACCATTCGGTTGATTTTATCAGTAGCATAAAATGTTGATTCTAAATTGAATACTCCATTAACTATGCTGTAAATACGCCCCATACTGCCCGCTGCAAACATGGTATCATTAATATCGCTTATACAGTAAACTGAAATTGGCAATTCGATAGTTTGTATCCAAGTCCCCCCATTCCATTTAAAAATTTCACCCGTATTAATGATACCAGCATAAATATCACCAGCATAAGTGTTGAGACAAGCTATACCACCTATGCCCCAATCACCTGCATTAATTTGCACACCATTGTAAAATGCCCATCTGTAGGAGCTTTCATTATTTACTTCAGAAAAACTGCCCCCAATAATCAAATCATAACCGTCATCTGCCATAGCATTTATAGAGCCACGTACTACCAGAATATTTTGCCATAGTTGCGCTTGCAATGTTTGAAGCATAAATGCAAACAGGAGTAACAGAATTGTCTTTTTCATTTTACCTTATTTTATTATTACGGCAGCATTTTCGGCTCTTTTATCGGCCCCGGCCACCAATTCGTTATTTTTATTTACGCTAATGGAATTCACATTACCTAATTGGTAGGTGGTGTCAATTACATGCCCTCGTTTGGTTAAAAGCGCTACCAATGAGTCATTTACCATTGCTTGTTCAAGCACCAGCACATCGGGTTTCCATTGGTGGTGAAAACGCGGTAGCCCCACACTTGCGTCAGCTTCGTAGCCCAGTGTAGTCAGGTTTATAATACTTTGCAAAACAGTGGTAATAATGGTACTGCCGCCCGGCGAACCGGTAACTGCTTTTAACTGACCATTTTGCGTGATAATGGTGGGCGACATGCTGCTGAGTGGTCGCTTCTCCCCTTTTATGGCATTGGCATCAGATCCCAGCAAGCCAAACATATTGGGCACGCCGGCTTTGGCGCTAAAGTCGTCCATCTCGTTGTTGAGCAAATAGCCATAACCCGGTACAAAAATGCCCGATCCATAGGCCGCGTTGATGGTGGTGGTAATGCTTATGGCAAAACCATCGTGGTCAACCACCGAAAAATGCGTGGTTTCCATGCTTTCATAGGGTAAATTGCCCGGAAAAATGGAATCGGAATTTGAAGCCCGATTCATATTGATGTTGGCAATACGCTTGAGTAAATAACTGTCTGCAATCATTTCTTCTATGGGAAAGTCCCAAAAATCTGGATCACCCAAATGGCGCGAACGATCGGCAAAGGCACGGCGCTCAAACTCGGCCAATAGGTGAATATAATCGTCTTTTGGCAGTGCGCGAAGGTCGGTTTTCATCAACTCGGCCATTCTCAATATCTGGTGCATGAGCACTCCGCCGCTCGAAGGCAAAGGCATGCTGATGATGTGGTGTCCATTGAAATCAAATTCATAGGGTTCGCGCCACACGGCCCGGTAATTTTTCAGGTCTTCAAACTTCATTAAACCACCTTTGGCTCTTATAAATTTCACCAAATCCTTGGCGTGGGTTCCTTCATAAAAAGCCGCTCTACCGGTTTTGGCCATCCTATTGAGAAAAGCTGCAAGCTCAGGTTGTATAAGTGTATCGCCTGCCTGCCATGCTCGCTTTTTAATCAGGTAGCATTGGTTGCTATCGTTTAGTTCAGTGAATTTTTCCGCATAATAATTCAAACGCTTGGCTTGGTTTTCTGACAGGGCAAATCCGTTTTGGGCAAGTGAAATAGCGGGTTGCAACAAGGTGCTCCATTCAAGGTTTGCGTAGTTTTGGTGCAGTTGCCACATGCCTTCAACCGAGCCCGGAACCCCCGCGGCAAATACGGTAAACAAGCTTTTGTTGGGTACTACATTGCCATTGCTGTCAAGAAAAACCGAATCTGTATAGGCGTCGGGAGCAGTTTCTCTAAAATCGAGTGCGGCAGTATGACCACCGGCATGGCGGATAACGGCAAAACCACCACCGCCCAAGTTGCCCGCTACAGGATAAGTAACTGCGAGCGCAAAATTGGTGGCTATGGCAGCGTCGGCAGCATTCCCCCCTTTTTTAATCATTTGCGCACCCGCCTCTGATGCCAATTGGTGTGCAGAAACTACAATTGATTCGTCGAAGCGGTGTTTTTCTTCTTCAACATTTTTCCTTGACCCGCAAGCCACCAGCAGCACAAAGGGTACGATGTAGAATAGTCGTATCAAATCCAATTAGTTACTTGTACGAATGTAACTTTTCTTGGCAAGGAGCGACCAATGACTTTAAAAAACAAAGCCGGCCCCTGTTCAGGTCCGGCTTAATTTATTAGTAATAAATAGAATTTGACTTATAAATCAATACCCATATTGTAAAACATAAACGACCAGATGTCGGCATACTCATCAATAACTTGTTGGGTTGATTTGCCTGCGCCGTGGCCTGCTTGTGTTTCAATATTGATAAGTACGGGATTGCTGCCTGTTTGGTATTCCTGCAAACGGGCTGCAAACTTAAATGAGTGTGCAGGCACCACGCGGTCGTCGTGGTCGGCTGTCATTACCATAGTGGCCGGGTATTCGGTATTGGGTTTTAGGTTGTGGTATGGCGAATATTTGATTAGGTTGTTGAAGTGTTCTTCTTCATCGCTTGAGCCATATTCTACCGCCCAGCCCGCACCAACGGTGAATTTGTGGTAGCGAAGCATATCAAGCACACCAACTGCGGGAAAAGCCACTTTGAACAAATCAGGTCGCTGAACCATGCAGGCGCCTACCAGCAATCCGCCATTTGAGCCGCCCCGAATGGCCAGTTTTTCCTTGCTCGTGTAGCCACTTTGAATCAGGTATTCGCCCGCGGCAATAAAATCGTTGAATACATTTTGTTTGTTGAGCAACATGCCCGCTTTGTGCCATTCTTCGCCATACTCGCCGCCACCGCGCAGGTTGGCTACACAAAATACGCCGCCGTTTTCGAGCAAAACAATGTTGGCCACCGAAAATGATGGGGTAAGGCTGATGTTGAATCCGCCATAGGCATATAGCAAGGTTGGACGTTGACCATCGAGTTGCAAATCTTTGCGGTGGGTAATGAACATGTGCACTTTTTCGCCGTCTTTGCTGTCGTAGAATACCTCTTTGGTTTCGTAGTCGGCGGGGTTGAATTTAACTTCACTTTGTTTGTACATGGTGGAGGTGTTGGTAGCCACATCGTACCTGAATACAGAGCTTGGATAAGTGTATGAAGTAAAGGAATAGAATATTTCGCTGTCTTCGCGCTTGCCGCCAAATCCACCTACCGAACCTATGGTTGGCAGTTCCACCTCGCCGGTCTTATTTCCTTCCAGATCAAATATATAAATGCGGTCGCTGGCATCTTGAAGGTAGCTGGCAAACAATTTTCCACTGCAAATAGAAGCTCCTTGCAAAACGCTTTCGCCTTCGGGCAACAAATCGGTCCATTGGTCTTTGGCGGGTTTGCTCACATTAATTTTTACCAATCGATAGTTGGGTGCCTGGTAGTTGGTGCGCACTATAAGGGTGTTTCCTTCGTTGTCGAGTACGCTGTGGTCGTTTTCAAAGTCAGAAACTATGGAAATGAACCTGGGTTTTGCCACCAGTTTGTCAGGTGTGCTAAGCGGAAGTACCAGCAGGTTTTCGCCATGCGTACCTTTTGATTGGTTGAGCACAAAAAACTTGTTGTCTTCGGTAGTTGCGCCGAAATTGTAATAACTGGGATTTGCAGGGTCTTCCCAAATAAGTAAATCTGCCGATTGTACTGTGCCTAATTTGTGGTAATAAACATTGCCGTTTTTGTTGGCACCGCTTAATGCTTCGCCTTCTTTAGGTTGAGGAAATTTGGTGTAGAAAAAACCATCTTCGCCAAACCACGAAACGCCGCCAAACTTGGTCCATTCAATTTTATCATTGAGCAATTGTTGGCTTTCAATATCCATTACAAACCACTCGTTCCAATCGGAACCGCCGCGGCTGATGCCATAAGCCATGTATTTGTTGTCGTCAGAAAAAGCCATTCCTGCCAGCGAAACCGTGCCGTCTTCAGAAAACGTATTGGGATCTAAAAATACTTTGCCTTCGCTTTGGAGCCCTTCGAGTTGGTAAAGAACAGACTGCGCCTGCAAACCTGTGTTTCTGAATTCGTAATAATAATTGCCTTTTTTAAAGGGAGCCGACACTTTTGGGTAGTCCCATAGTTCGGTAAGGCGAGCTTTTATTTTTTCGCGAAAAGGTATTTGTGCCAAATAGTTGTGGGTTACTTTGTTTTCGGCTTCCACCCAAGCCTTTGTTTCGGCTGAGTTGTCATCTTCAAGCCATCGGTATGGATCATCAACTTGGTGGCCAAAATAATCGTCAACCACTTCTTCTTTTCTGGTTTCGGGGTATTGTAAACCTTCTTGCTGCTTCTCTTCCTTTTCTTTCATTGTTTCTTTACATGAAAATAATGTTGCACACAATAGTGCTGAAATCAGTAATGATTGTTTCATGGGCGTTGTTTTGAAAGTGGCGAATGTAGGGTATTCTTGCGTGTGGAAGCAAAAGCTTACAGTAGCGGTAAGTTGGAGTTTCAGTTGTTTGTTTTTGCCTATATTATTGGTTAGGTACCTGTCATTTTGCAATGGTGGTATGTGCCTTTGAGACCTGGCATTGTGAAATAAAAAAAATGGCTTGTGGAATTTGGGATGCTGTGTCATCTGTGGCGCATATCAAAATTGAAGAACATGAAATTTATCATTGCTTTTGTTGCTTGTTTTGCCACCTTGGGTCTTTATGCCGAAACCATTGATCTTGCCAGCAAGATTTCAGGGGTCACGGTTTATCCGAGTGGCGCCACCATTTCGCGCACCGCCTCCACGCAAATTACCAAGGGAAATAAAACCTTGCGGTTCTATGGCATATCCAATTCAATAGACCCCAACAGCATTCAGTTGGAAGCCAAGGGCGATTATATTGTGCAGTCTATTGCCTATCGCTACGATTATTTAAAGCCCATTGAAGAATCGAAAGAAGTGAAAAAGCTACAGGACTCGCTGCAATGGCTTGCTGATAAAAAGGATTTGATGACCGCCGAAAAATATGCTTATGAACAGGAATTGTCGTTTATAATAAGCAACAAAACGGTGGGCAACCAACAGCAACTTTCGCAAAGCGAAGAGTTTGACAAACTGGCCGAAATAATACGCAAAAGAATATTGGAAATAAAGCGCATACTGTTTGACTACGGCATTAAGGAGCGGAAAATAAATGCCCGCTACTACGCCATACAGGCTCAGATAAACGAAATAAGGGGCAATAGTCCGCAGCCGCAAGGTATAATAGAAGTACAATTGCTGGCCGAAGAAAATATTTCGGGCTCTTTTAAAATTACCTATATGGTGCGCAATGCCGGCTGGCGTCCGGTTTACGATTTGAAGTTTAACGAACTTGACCAACCGATTGCCGCTAAATATAATGCGTATGTACATCAGTCAACCGGTGTAGAGTGGACCAATGTGAATTTGCTGCTGAGCACCACCAACCCTTCGCAGGACAATACCAAACCACAATTGCATCCGTGGCAGTTGTATTACAAAGAGCCAATACAATACACTACGCGCAATGTGGCTATAATGGAAGCATACGAATACAAGGAGGAAGCAGACGGAACCTCCATTACCGATTCGGCCAGAATGCCCGATAACAAGCCCGCCATGAATGCGGCTGAATTTACAGCCATTATGGAATCGGTGTTGGCCATGGATTTTGAGGTAAACCTGCCCTACACCATTGGCAGCGATGGAAAAGAGCGTGTGATAAACTTGCGCAAAATTGAAATTCCGGCTACTTACACTTATTATGCGGCGCCAAAACTGGTGCAAGAAGCCTTTTTGGTGGCAAATCTTACCGATTGGGTAAATATGCAATTGCTGCCCGGCGAAGCCAATATTTTTATGGGCGATAGCTACATGGGCAAATCATATTTGAATCCGGGTATCGGGTCAGATACCATTGCCGTGGCTTTTGGCCGTGATAAAATGGTGCAGATAAACCGCCAATTGCTTTCGCGCGAGTGCAAAAAATCGAGAATTGCGGGCAAGCAGCGCCACAACCTGAGTTTTGAAATTACGGTGCGCAACTTGCACAAAACAGAAATAACCCTGGTAATTGACGACCAAATTCCGATATCGAGCATTGAAGAAATAGAAGTAGAGCTCAATGAGAAATCAGGCGCTGATTATATTGCCAAAACCGGTTTGCTTACTTGGGAGTTGAAAATAAAACCCGGCGCTACCGAACAGAAGAAATTTTCGTTTGAAGTACGGCATCCGCGTAATAAGGTGGTGTATCCGCTAAATTATTTGTGATGGTTAATGCTATGCGAAAGCCGACACATTAGCATAATGAGTAGCGCAAAATTGCGGAAAAAAATGAAGTAGTTGTTTTAACAACAATGCAGCCATTATAAACTAAAAAACCTGCCCGAAGAATTTCAGGCAGGTTTTTTTATTGCAGGAAACGGGCAAAAAATTAGTGGGTAATTGTATTTTGTATGGTTATAATATGACAGAGCGTTAGCTAATTACAATTGCAGCTTATTACGCTGTTGCTTTGTTGGTTGCAGCTGTTGCAAAAGTCTTCGGCTTTTTGTCGTGTGCCACAAAATTGTTGGGTAGCATTGCTCTGTCCACTGGAGCAAGTACAATATTTACACACATTTTCAATAGTAATATTTTGGGTGGTAGTGGCGGTAGAACCTTTGTCGTTGGTCACTTTTAAAGTAACAGCAAAAGAGCCGGCATCTCCATATTCATGGGTTGGATTTTGTGCAATTGAGGTGGTTCCATCGCCAAATTCCCAGCTCCAGGCGTTGGCGTTTTCTGAGCAAGATGCACTGAAAGTAACAACGCCACCGTCAATTGATTGTTTGAAACAAGAAGTAGGTTCGTTTTTTGAGCAAGAAACAGTTACGACAAGTGCCATAATTGCTATAAAATGCAGGTATTTCATAAGTTCATTTTTGCCAAATATTGGCTTTATTATCCAATATGCTTACTCTTACAGGCCAACTGTGTTGTTATTCGGCACAAACGTGTCAATTATTTGATTGGTTAAGAATTATTGGCTTAAAGAACCCCGCTTTCTTCTTTATTATCTGTATTTCTAATGTTGTTTATTTTTACTTTCAAGGAGGAAAGGCAGATCGGCAAAAAGCGACTCCAACATATTGAATACCTTGATATAATTGCCGCTGATTGACGACGAAAGTGCCATTTCCATTTTCACTCGTTGCAAATATTCGGCATCGGTTTCTTCGCCATTCAGGTTGATGTAAACCGTTCCGCCGGCCAAATTAAGCTGTTCAGATTCTATGTAGAGTCTATCGCCCGTGTAGCCTGCCGCCGGTGGAAGTGGAATGCCGGGTTTCTTTTGTGCAATTTGTGCTTTTTTTAGAGCCAACAGCACGCGTTTTACTACACTGTCTTCCAAAACCACTTGTTTTTGGTACTTTATGTAATCCCAATCGACATTATCAGGACTTTGAAAATTCAATAACATGAGCGAGTCGATAATAATGATTTCGTACCAATACCTATCTCCATACGAATAGCCGATGGTGCGGTAATAATCAATCTTAACCGATGCACTTTCAAGCCCTTTGAACACCCTGCGGTTTATGGTATCATAAGCCACTGAATCAAAGCTTGGTTTTATTTGCTCTGTTTGACCATACACTGTGTAGCTCTGACAAAGGAGCATAACAATAAATGCAATTCCATAATTGATCTTAATTCTCGTGCTTAGTTTGTATTTATCTTCAGCTTTATCTTGATTCAGCATTAATTCCGGCTTTCAAATAATTTACACAAAAGTGAGTTCACAGGCCTTTTAGTGGCATGTTTGTACTTTCCAAACATACGGATAATCGGGTAGTGACAAAGTTTAATCTCAATTTCTTTTAATGGCTTTATCTTTTCTTTGAAACAAGACCAAAATCACCGTCCACGACTGACCTGATTTTCTCGAGCCCTCCTAATTCAAACAATCTTTCAAGAATTTGAACACCATCGTAATAATCGTGGCATAAATTAAATGGCAAAGGATTTAATTGAGGTGTTGTTTTTAAAAATTGCATGAAAAAAAGCGGATCTAAAACCCCAAACTCCTTACCAAAATTTAAAGAAACTTCAATTAATTGTCCCGTACTACAATTATTAAATCTACAATGAAATCCATGAAGAAAGTAATTCCAGTCGTCAAAAACGCCGGATTTCCGTTTATCAAACTTAAGTATATTAAAAGTTCTGAGAGGATTGTCCTCGTCAATTGTTACACCTAATTTATCAGCAAGTCCATGAATGAGCTCTTTTGCCAAAACTCCATAAGTTTCGGCACATGATTCCAAAAAAACCTATGTGCATCAATTTCAGCGAGAGATATGAGTCTTATTAGATTTATTTCAGGTTTTTTATTATGGATAATCACATTGAAGTCGGACAAGCCTGTTTGAAGCTCCCTACCAACTTCGCTTTTCAATTCAATAAGCTTATCGCCTAAAATCAACTTTACGTAATTACGACGAGGAATATCCTTGAGTGCTTTAATTGAAGGAATTTGTTCCAATTCATCAACTTTGATCACTATGCCGTTTTCTGTTATTTTATGTTCAAACACAAAGTTAAAATTACGCAATTGCTGTCATTTACATTGGGTTTTTAGTAAATCTATCGTAAAAGAAATGAAGTTGAAACATGTTTTTTACCCTTTGATATAGGTTTAACAAGCAACGGGGTGGTATGGATCCTTCTATGTTCATTTTTATATTTTCATTTTATAGCTGGAACCAGTTCAAAGCTAACCACCATTCCACCAAATACTTGCAACACTTACCAACAAGCCATCTATATATAGACAATTAAAAACCTGTCTCTACCTGTATTCATCTCGATTTTCATGTTTCTATCAAAAGTAGTATATCCACTTTTAGGTCAAGCTGATTTTACTCTTTATCCGACTTTTCCAAAAGTTTTACCACGCGGCTATACATTATTTCCGACATATTCCAATTATAACCATCAAAATCTACCGTATTGGTAAACTGAATAACTACCGCATCAAGCTCCTTATGGTATTTTGCAATGGTTTGGTAGCCGGGTATGAGCCCCGTATGCTCCAGTTTGTAAATTGAGTTGTAAATGTCTTGTTCTTGTTTATTTTTAAATGCCGTACCCTCATTCAACGCCCTGATAAATTTGCTCAAATCTTCGGCTGTGGCCAGAATTGAACCTATATTATCCGTTTTTAAATCATTGTCGTAGCCCACATAATATCCGCTCATTACATCGTCTATATCCAGGTCGTAAATTGAACCATAAGTGTGTTCTAATTGCAAGGGGTTCAATATTTCTTCTTGAATGTAAGTGAATGTGTCATAGCCCAACACCCGGTTTATAATGCGGGAAAGCAATAAATAATTGGTATTGGAATATTCATAATCAGTACCGGGCTCAAAATTGGCAGGTAAGTCTAACACCAAGGCCAGATTTTCGTCAGATGATTCCTGTGGAGCTGCCCAATAATCTTTGGTGTCAGTAAAGTTTGGAATACCACTTGTGTGGGTCACGAGCATACGCAATGTTATTTTACCGGCATATTCAATTCGGTTTTTTAGCTCGGGCAAATAATGCGCAAGCGTTGAGTCAAGCGAGAGTTTTCCGCTATTTACGAGCTTTGCAACCGCCAACGCATGGTACAACTTGCTTACACTTGCTATTTTAAAAAGAGCGTTTGGATCGGCGGGTATTTTGTTTTCGCGGTTTTTATAGCCAGAAGTATAAAATTCTGATACATTGCCTTTCCTGTTAACGCAAACTATAATACCATCAAAACCATAGTCGGCGGCTTTATCTACCTGTTGTTGTATGCTATCGGGCAGTGGAGCAAGCCAAGCAAAAACTATGGGCCACGGCACATAAAACATAGAAATGGCTGTTCCTAAAAAGAGCATGAGTTGGATAATTCTTTTGGTTTTGGTTTTGGTTTTGGTTTTGGACATTTCAGTTGAATAAGGCAAGAGTCAAAAATAAGGAACCACGTTGGCTAACCGAAACATGGTGGCAGCGGGGATATGGTTCAATAGGGCGACTTGCGAGATGTAATTAGGTTATGAATCATAGAGCAAAATTTGTATGTATTCAATTTTTGCGATTTCCAGATAGAGTGCGTCATCGAGCTCATGTGCCCGGGCAAATAAATCCATAGTTAAACCATAATTGAATCCCCCTGTTTGCTGAATGATGTGACTGTGTGCCTTTGTGCCTTTAAGACGCACATTTTCAAGACAATGCAAGTAGTAGCGTGCGAAGTGTGCTTCGTATTCGTTATCTTGTATTTGCTCTGTGAAATAAACTTGCGCTGTATCATGTCTTGTTAATATTACTTCTGTTAAATCATTTGTAAACGAGGTATCAATTTGGCCTACTTGTTCAAAATATGATTTACCAAACTGTGAATAGCAATAAATAAGGTCATTGGTTTGGTATTTATGCCTAAGCAATGAGTCAAGAACAGTGGTTGCACTATGCAATTTACTGAACCTTTCCACTCCCATACAATCAACAAATTGGTCCGTTGCGTTTTTCATTGTGCATGAAGTAATGAGAATTGTAAATAGAACAATAATTCCTGAGATGTTCTTCATAGCCAATTGATTTTTAAATCAGCAGTTAAGCTTATTTTCTTGTGTATTTTTTTTGTAAGCAATCTACTCATTCGCCAATTTTACGATCTCAATATTAATGGGGACACCAAATGGTTCTTCAATTTCAATTGGCCCTAACTCCGGAAGAATGCAGATTTTCCGATCCTTTGGCCATGTACCATCCCTTATGGCAAAAAAGCAGCCTGAAATTTCAACAAAAAAGTCCGATTCACCTTCCGCCCATTCTGACCTTATCTTTACTGAATCGAGAATGATTGGTTTTAAACTGTTAGAATCAATTTCTCCAAGATATTCATATATTCTTGTTTTGTAACAATTGGTAAGAACACCATTAATATTCTCGCTCGAATGCGGTATGGCTACATGTTTAAGTAAGCGTTCTTCAACGACAGTTTTATCGCCCAATTTCATGTTAAGTCTGGAATAACTATAATAATGTGTTGTTTTGTCTGAGTCAATCGCTTGGGCATAAAACAACGGGACCAGACTTCCATTCATATCTTTTTTACTAAAACCGCTTTCAGTTTTATAGAAAGTGTCAATCATATTTTCAAACCAATAGTAGTTTTTTACCTGAAACATACTATCAATTGCTGCGCTATCTTTTCTGAATTTTCTCGCTCCGTATTTCATATCAAAAGCCTTCTTTTGCCAAACTATGCTGTCTTTTATTCCTACCAATATGGGCTTATCTACTTCCCCTATTATAAATAATGTTTCGTCATTAATTTGATTTTTTTGCCCGAAAAGTTCACTTAAAGACAAAACGAATATTGAGATAAAAAGGAACGCTTTCATTGAGTTATTGGGCATTTTGATAGTTTGCAAGCATATTCTATGGGCAAAGTGTTTTGTCAAACTTACTCATTTTCCAAATAGGCTGTATCAATACCCATTTCGTTGACTATTATTTTCATTGCAATGTATATGTATCTAATATCATCTCCAGCACATTCAATCATGTCCTATTTTTCAGTTAAAGTATAAGCAACTGCCAATTGAAATGAAATATTAGAGCCTTTGCCATGCAACTCACCATAAATAGCTTGGCTCTGAGTTGCTGATTTGATTAAATAATTGAGGCTTGACATGTCCATAAGACCCTGACTTCCAATAATTGAAGCAGTCATTTGCCAGCGTTTTGTGATCTGGTAATTGATATTGAGCCCGGCAATGGCGTGCAAGTAAAGGCACGATGTTGGGGTGTAATTAGTAAAAAGCAAAATAGTATCACTTGCTTCAACATAATAATTGGTAAGGCCAAGATATGAGTCAGTTAGGTTATTTCCTGAAGCTACATAACGAGCGTGGTTGACGGCGATATTGAAACCTACGAAAGGATTGACAGACCAATTGGATTTAGCCGGTTTAAAGGATTTACCCAACTGCATCCTCAGATTGGATGACTTTTCGTGAAACCCGTATATAACCAATTCATTACCACCAATTGGCGTTATTAATGTGAGGTCGTAATTGTTTTTCATATACGAATATACACAAGCAAAAGTCATGTGGTGTTTGTTTTGAAATGTAAGCGGAATAGCGTAAGAAATGCCTGCTTTTGGTCTAATGCGCGTATCAAACAGCGCCATATTATGTGGTTCAAATGCAATACATTGCGAGGCCAAACCCATTCCTATGCTCAATTGTTGACCATGACCTGCTACGGCCCAATTAAGCGCAAGCAACACGATGAAAATAACTTTATTCATAACATTTGTTTTTGACGCCCATAAATATAGGTGTTAATTTATAATTTCACCCTTATTTTTTGATAGTCGTTCACGCCAACTTTGCAATTCTTGCTCAGGAATTTTTGGCCAATCCTGTAGCTCGTCAACTATTTTCAGTGGTTTATCTGATCGGTAAGAACGAGTGGGATTGCCAGGAAACTTCTTATCAGTTACGTTCGGGTCGTTTTCAAAAGCCCCTATGGGCTCCACCACATACACGCGCTCGCGCCCAATTCCCTGCGCCAATGCGGCAGCCAAACCGGCTCCATTGGGCAAGGCAGTAAAATATATGTGGTTCATTTTCAAATCATGTTGGTAATTTGACGTCCCGCCGGGATTCAAAAAATCACCCACTTTTAAATCCGCCTTTGTACCGTGATAAAATGGTCCTTTATCTGTTGTTACATTTTTTGATCTGTGGGCCATTTCAAGGTATTTCTCGGCATTTTTTGCGTCGTTAAGCTTTTCGTAAACAGTTGCTATTTTTGTAAAAAGCGCGGGATAAGCACTCCTAGCAGCTAAATCGTCCACCTGTTGTGCGCAATGGGCCGCTTGCAACAGCCAATGCAATTCCTGTTGGTTATTTGCTTGTGTTCCAGCCAGGTAATTTGCAGCGAGAAATTTTTCAAAATCATGCGTTGCTTGCTCCCAAGCATGAAAAAACAAGTGGTTGGCTTCCTTTACCTCACTTTTTTCAAGACAGGTCATGCCTTCCAAACAGAGTTTCACTATTTTATTGTGCGGACTAAATTCCATAAGGTTGTTTTTTATTAGAATAAATTTGTTTAAATAACTTTCTTCACACCTTTCCCACAAGAAAAAATTCGCCATTTGCGGGGAGCAATGTCAGCTCGCTCCTGCCAACCGCTTGCAGGTTGAATGAACAGTAAGCCAATTTCATTATGAATTACACGCGGTGGAGCATCGAGCTGTGCATGCAGCGCCCGCCACAATGCGGTTCTAATGGCGGTGTTGTCAGGTGATTTAGTTGTTTTTTGATTCTGCATAGAGTTTAAACTTCTATCTTAATTGCTCCTGAATTAGCACCGTAAAACGCTCTGGTTCATCCACATGAAGAGCTATAGCTTTGTACTTCTTTTTCGTACCATAGAGGCCATGCAGTTGGTTTTCGTGTTTTAAGCTAATGATAATATTGTGCGCTTCAAGTGCTCCCAAGGGCGAAAGTCGTGCTATGTGGTCTTGTTCGTTTAAGTCGCTGGTTGACCACAAAATACTTTCAATTTCATGAATGGAAATTGTTGTTTCGTTCAAGATGCCATATTTCAGCCGTAGCTTATTTGATTCCAAAGTTATTGGTCTGTAGGCCATCGATTTGGCAAAGCCCAACAATTGCAGACCCGTGTAAATACTCAGAGTAGTTAGAATCCACGCGGCGGTATGGTTCCATTTCCATAATAAAAAATGCAAGGCAATTGCCTCCATCAGCACCACCAAAATAAATCCATAAATCAAAGCAGGCGTTCCGCTGTTGCGGTGGTAGCTAAAAGAACGTTCAGCATTGGCCATCTTTCGCCAACGAATTAATCCATAATATATTACAGCAATTTCAGTAGCGAAAACGGGTACCACTTTTTCGGGAATTAATTCAGTGCAAGTGTTTTTTACCGCATCAAAAAAATCCGGGTTATCGTTTTTTTGGGTTTTATACCTGTGAATTCCATGCCTAATTTTTATAATGAGAAATGTGAATACAAAGAGCTCGACAAATGGAATTGCCCACATCTTGAACCAATTGAGATAGGTTTGTTGGTCTGCCGGTAAAAAGTAGGAACCTATGGCAAGGCCCAGCAGCATGACGGGAATTAGGGTGGTTTTTGGAATTTTAGATTTGCGAATAAGTAAAAAATAGACCAATGGAACGGTGATGAGCAGGTCTATGGAAATGGCGAGTGCCATTATCCTGTTGTTTTGGGCATGTACAGACTGTGCGATGAAAATGAGTGCCAAAAAGAGTAGCGCGGGTATTAGCAGGTTGAGCACATTTCTATATCGGTTGATTGTGAAATTCATATCATGGTTAAACATTGTTTGAATGAAGTAATCGGTACAAACTTCAGCATTTATTCCCAAAGATGAAAAGTTAGCTGCCCTGCGCATTTTGAAGTAAATACATCAAAAAAATACAGTGGCGGATTTAATTGGTATTTTCACCCATTTGATAAATTACTTGTTGGTATATGTCCCAAAGTGCCTCATGCGCATCTACCAAGGGTGTTTTGTTTTGCTCAAGCAAGCCTTTCAAATCGGCGAATAACCCGGGTTGGTTTTGCCAAAAATCCCGTTCAATGTTTAAGATAGCTTTGAGAAGATCGCCTTCATAATAATCACCTTCAGCCAATATATTTTCGCGAAGAATAGCAAACGCAAGGGGAAGCAAATATTTCAATCCGATTTGTTGGCTTATGAGCATCCTGAAATCTTCCACTTCAAAATCCTTAAGTGGCTTTTTCCGAAGCTCATAGCATCTTGAAATCAGAGCACTTTCGTTTTGTGAGGTGCCCCAAAAATCCTTTTCAAGCATTTCCAAAGCCAAGTGTGTGTGCCTCTTCAAATGAATATTATGTGATTTATTCATAGGTAAACGATGTATTTACTTCCAACTTTTCTAATATTTTCCGGCGAAAACCTTCAATCTCGCCGGGTTCAAGAATCGACACTTTATCAGAGGGCTCAAGTCCGCATGCCGAAGTGCTAAGTACAGGAATTCCAAGGGCTATAGCATTCAAAAGTTGCCTTGGTTGGTTTTCTACATAGGCCGGATAAACGACCATTGCAATTTTATTATAATCACCGTCGAAGGCGGTATAGTTGGTGCCAGCCCAAAAATCATCAGATTCAAGGCTCCTACCGGCCACTACTAGATTCAGGTTCAGCTCCTTTGCCAGCCGTTTCATTTCATAAGCCCCTTTTCTGCCAACTGCCGATGCAGGGAAGAGTACCTTGTTTCCTTTGCAAACTCTATTTGGTTTATCGTGTATTTGCCATTGAAGTTTTTCACTTTTATACCAAAATAAATTTACAACTTCAGTATGTGGACTTATTATTCTTCGTGCGTGTTCAAGTGCATTTTTTTCCAGCGCCACCAACTGTGTCGGCGCTCTGAAATCGCTAAGTGTTGGGCTTTCGGGATGCAAAGAATAGGCAAAATCAAGCCTTTCGTGGAGTTTTTCAAAAGGCAATCGGGTCATCATTACATCAAAAGTGCGACCGCCCAACACGCCGGTTTCATACACAAATGGCAATAGATTCTGACTAATAATAACATGTTTAGATTGAATTGGAATTTTATAGGCTGCGGCACGGGCTATTTTTTTATCCATTGCCAACATCAACTCGAAAACATTGTTCTTTTCCTTAGCAGCGTATCGGAGCATAAAAGCCCTTTTAAGACCGCTAATCCCAACACTTTGTTGCTTTGCCATAGACGGAATTTGCCAATTATACCTTTCCGACTTAAACAACCAATTATTTTTCAATGAGAAAATAAAATAGTCAGATGCGGTTGCATGCGATTGAATGAATTCATTGTACTCAGGCCATTTTTCATCGAGTATAAAGGTGGTTCGCCGTAAATCAGGTGCGTCTTTTCGTTTTTCCGGATGCTTGTAGCAGGCTTTGTTTCCACATGAATAGCAGTCGTTTAGTGAATCGGGCGTTGAATTAAGTGTTCGCCTTTCATGCGAAACTGATTCCTTTTTGGCACTTCTAAATCGTACGGTCAGGTTTTCGGCATCCAACTCCACCTCTATTCTAAAGTCGTATTTGGATTTAAATCTCAGGTCCACATAATTCCACTTTACCGTGGCATCGCGGTCCTGCTCGGCCAAGGAACCCTTTATTATTTTGGTATGCCGGTGGCGTTCAATTATTATGAAATTGGCGTTCAATGCCGCATCGTACAAAGCGTTTGAAAGTTGACAAAGTCCACCTGCTTTGGTTGGCACCACACAACCCTCACGTATTTCGCGACCAACTACAAATCCGGACCCAATATTGGGATTTCCGATATGTTTCCAAAAACTGAAAACCTCATTAGCCTTTACTTCAATACCGTTGAGTTTTTTAGCTGCAATCCTTAGGTTTTGAATTTTTCCGGCAGTTAAAATCCAGTTGTCTGCATTGTCAAATGGGTTCCAAAGAGCGCTTTGCGATTGACCTACAACAGGTTTTCCTTCAAGTAATTTGGGGTCGTTAAATCTAATACACGGCGAAACCATGTTCGTAACAGCACGTCGGATGGTAAAGGCCAAAACCTTTAGCTGAAAGATACCTTCGTTAACAATATTATGCTTTTCAGCTAATGACTCAGGATTCATCAAATACAAATAATTTGGTTGCTGTTGTGGCTAGTCTTCTATCTCTTCGGTAATAATTATCAAGCCATATTTTGCTTTTTCGCCGTATATGGCGATTGCTATTTCAGATTCGAAATAATGCGTTTCTTTCGTATCAACACTGATGGAACTTTTTTCGTTATACATTGCCTTCATAAATTCCTTGTAATCCAACTCAACACCATTTTCTAATACAATTGGATCCCCTGATCGATTTTCAACACCCATCATTCCTAATATATACCTTTTGGTTTGCGCTGTGATTTTATATTCCGAATCCATGTCATTTTTTGATAGAATATAATCTTCGTCTTCTAAATAAAAATACCTATCGCTGCTATCCGGTCTCACAATATCTCGATAGGTTACACGCAAAACGTTGTCGTCATCAATCAGATTTAGCGGAATCTCCATTGAAAAAGTACCGTCTTTGGCCGTATGAGTGATAATCATTTTTTGCACGGTAACAAAGATTAGTTCTGCATTTTCTACAGGCTCGCCTTGGTTGACGGTTACCCTGCCTTTGAACATTTTTACCGCACTTGTTCTGTCTTCATGCGGTTTGGCCTTGTTTTGCTTTTTGTCTGATTTTATTTCTGAATTGGTGGTTTGTACAGTCTCCGTGTTTAATTGTATCGTTTTTCCCTGACTTGTAGGCGCTGCAATAAGTGAGGTTGCAATGAGTAAACCTGCGGCAATATTGGCATACGGAAAATGTTGCGAACTGTTTGGTGCACCTACAAAAAGTGGCATATTGAGCTGATTTTTGGTGATTCGTCCGCATATATTCCCATTCGATTTTCTCATTATTTCCGTGATTTCGGAATGGCTCATCTTGGTAAAATCAATGACATTTTTGGCACACAAGGCACAATACCGACCTTTTTCGGTAGGCGTCATTTCTTCCCATTTTTCTGCACAAGGATTACTCAATTCTAAAAATTTACTTTTCATATCGCTTCTGTTTAATTGGCTATCATTTACCAGAATTTCCTGAACGCGGCATTTTCCTTTATGTTGCAAGGCCCTGCAAGATACAGGATTTTGATTGATAAGTGGCGTGATAATGGTGGATGGGGGTATGGTTGATATTTGATGGGTGA
>WGNN01000025.1 GCA_016124515.1 bacterium | reverse complement strand
TTTTTGCTTGACCAAAAAGTACCAAAAAGTCAAGGCTTGTTTTCTTTTCTTAACGCTCCGAAACAACCGAAATTCCTGAACAAAAAAAACTCGCCGCCGCGCTTTGAGTTGCAAATCAAACATTTGGCTTATCCAAAGTTTGTGCCTTTTGTTGCTGCATAAAGGCTCATACAGCTTTTTGTTCCGGGCGGAATTTCAATTGCTTCTCCACTAAAAAGAAAAAGAGCCGTCCTAATTGCATAAAATAGAATCCCCCCCCTATTTACAAAATCAGGGGGGATTTTGAGCAACTCTCAATACAAGAGTTTTCGAATTTAGCCTTTTTGTTTATCAGGACTTAGAGATCTGTATTATAGTTTAATCCGAAATTTCAGTAAAACAAAATGGAATTCCAATTTATATGATGAATTTTGATGGATGGAAATACCAGCAAAAATTGCCTTGATAGTGGGCAGCACAGGTTTGGTGGGTAGCCATCTGCTCAGCCTTCTGCTCGATTCGCCTTATTATAGTCAGGTTGTAGCCTTGGTGCGCAAACCCACCGGTCGCAGCCACGAAAAACTCAAGGAGAACTGTGTAGATTTTGACAAGTTGGAAACTGCCCTGAGCGCTGTGCAAGCCCATGATGTGTTTCTTTGCCTGGGCAGCACCATGAAAAAGGCCGGTTCGCAGGCAAATTTCAGAAAAGTTGATTATGATTATCCACTGCAAATAGCGCAGCAAATGCTTGCCAATGGCGCCCAACAATTGGCAGTGGTTTCGGCACTTGGCGCCAAGGCAAGCTCAAAAATATTCTACAACCGCGTGAAAGGTGAGTTGGAAGAAGAACTGAAAAAACTCAATTACGAGGGTTTGTTTATCATGCAGCCATCGTTGCTAATGGGCAATCGACCGGAGTTCAGGTTGGGCGAGCGCATCGGGCAGAAGCTGATGTGCCTTGCGGACCCTTTGATGGTAGGCGCTGCAAGGCAGTTTCGTTCTATCAATGCCTTTGATGTAGCTACCGCCATGCACGATGTGGCCAACAGCAATCAAAAAGGTGTTTTTATAATAAAATCGGAACAAATAAAAGAGTTTGTGAGGCATCGGTAGCTTGGGATCCTTTAATCCTTGAAGTCAAATCCTTTAAACCCACCTTCCCGAATTTTCAATTCGCCAGCCTCTTTAAACCTTAAACGTTTGCCCTTTAAACTCATCATCCCATTTCGCCCCATCCCCCGCCTTCCCCGCGGGGAAGGAGCTGAATCTCTTGTAAAACAAGCCTTTGATCTTTGAATTTTAAACCCGCCCCTTTCAGGTTCGGGCAGGCTTCAAACTCATCTAAGCCAATTTTCAATTTGGATTTTTCAATTTGTAATTCTCCTTTAAACTGATAATTCATCATCCCCCACTTAATCAAACCTTACACTTCTGCAATATGTAAGAGTAAGGTCCTTTGAAAGTTCCGTGCAATTTATCCCGTAGAGAAGTGTCAGTTACCTTAAACATTAGACTTTGGACATGGGATTTTGGACTTTCAAACCCTTTAAACCTTGAACCTTAAACTTTAAACTTTAAACTCACCTTCCCCATTTTTCAATTTGCATTTTTCAATTTTCAATTGATGCCTTTAAACCCACCTCCCCACATTTTTCAAACAAAAAAAAACCGGCAACCAATTTATGAAAATCCATTGCCGGTTCGGTTTTTATGAGGGGTTTATTACTGAATCAAAATCTTTTTGGTGGTAATGGTATTTCCATCAATAATTCTAACAAAATAAACGCCTTCGCTCAGGTGGCTTACATCAATTTGGTGGAAAGCGGTTTTGCCTTCGCCTGTAGCTACTTGTTGGCCTTGCATGTTCACAATCTGCACGTTGAAGTTTTCATTGCCTTTCACCAGCAATACATCGTTGGCCGGATTGGGATATACCAACAATTGGTTCACATCAAGCGAGGTAACACCGGCTATTATTTCGCCATCGTTCAGGCCATTGTTCATGGCATCGGTTAGCGTAGCAGAAGCGGCGTTGTTAATGGTTCCATCAGGGTTTATGCAAAGGGCTACCAATTGCAGGTTGTCGGTGTTCCAATAGTCTTTCATATAAAATGAAAACTGATAGGTATGTGTTTCGTTTGCTGCAATGGCATCGGGTAGCATATCCGATCCCCAAACCGATGGACTTATGGCGCGGGCCACATCGTTGTACACCATTTGGGTGTATGGCACTTTTGATGGTTTGCTTTCGTAGCCGCCCATGGTGCCATTGCCTCCGCCCGAGTAGTAGTTGGATTGGCTGTAGCCATCCACATCGCCCCGCACATTATTTTCAACCAAAACGCAGGCTATGCGCCAGTTTCCGGTCACGGCTTCCTTAAAGGTATAATCAACCGATACGGTGAGGGTTTTTGCGCCTTCGTTGTAGTTGGCTCCAATGGCCATTTTTGCGGCGGCAGGTTTTACTATGGCCTCCAAAAAGGCAGCTTCCACTTCGCCGGGGTTCATGCTTAGCGTTTTGCTTCGCATTATTTGTCCTGAAGGAAAACCCGATACATATTTTGCCACGAAGGGTCCTTCATAAGCATCTACTTGCATGGGGTCGCCATTGTGCACGGCAATTCCCTGAAACAAGTCGCCGTATTTTTCTTCAAGTGTTTCCAGCGAAACAGCACCACGCGGACACCATCCGCACCAAGTGCCGGTTCCTTCTTCTACCACCACCATTTTGTCGGCGGCGGGCACGGTAACCGTTACGGGGATACTCATTTTATCGTCATCGGCTACATCATCACCGTTGGCGCCATCCACTTGCGAAATGCCCACTTCAAGGCTTGTTCCGCTGCCATTTAGGGTAAATCCTTTGTCGAATGTAACGGTGGCATATTTGGTTGAGGCCAGATTCAGACCGCTGAAGGTTTGCTTTGTGGTATTGCCATTGTAGGTGTAGTACAACTCGGCACTGTTGATGGTTTTGGTGCCCAGGTTGCGTATTTGTGCGGTGGGAACCACGTTTTCGCCGGCTATCATCACACCTTCAAGACTCACGTTTGTGGCGGCCAAATCGTTGGCAGAAAGGCTGGGAGTGGTGTATTCGTACATCACATCGTCAACCCAATACGAGGCGGTTTTGGTATTGTCAAAGTTGTTTACAGGAAAAATATCAATTGATGCAATGGAGTTTGTCGCACTTTTCCAGGTTATTTCTTCTTTGTCGTCAATATAAAATGTCCATTGGTTGGTTGAGAGGTCAATCTCAAACCGCGCATTGAACCAAGTAGCTGTGGGGCAGGTGTTGCTTTTAAAAATGTAGCCATTGTCGTCAAACATTTCGTAATTGCCATTGCCATCGGCTTGCCAGCTCAAGGCCCAGGTGGTGCCTGTTTTTACTTCAGCCTGAAAATTAAAGTACGCGCCTTTGCCTTTTTCAATTTTCATCATCATCTCGTAGCTGAAGTGGCCAATATCGTATTTGCTGCCAAAGGGCAAAACCAAATCGGTGGGCCCGCCCGAGCTTGCTGCCCCGTTGAAATACACTGAGTTTGTGCCTGAGTGCGCGTCGGTATCTGTTATTTTCACATCTTCTTTGCCGCCGGGTGCATTGTTCCAAGTGGTCCAGTTGGGCGATGTTTTTGCCAGGTAATCGCCAACTGCATAGCTCTCAAAATCGTCGGAAAAGCTTTGTGCCAGCAGGTTGCCTGTGCCCAATATTGCCAATGCGGCGGTCATCATGTAGTATTTAACTCTCATAGAATGAATATTTAATAAACCTTTTAATCTCATTTTCAATATTAAGCTAATGTATGTTAAAACCCGACATGCGCTTTTCTTAATAAAAGAAAATGGCATAAAAAAATCCACCCCGAAATGAAGTGGATTTTTTATGTTTTGGCTTGTGCTTATACCGCAATTTTACGGCTTGCAAAAAGCCTGTGTTATATAAGAAAGGTTCAGGAACAAGGTTTTTGACCTTTCCTTACCTACACTTACTACGAATTCTTTTTGTGGCAACATCCGCCGCCTTCACCTTCGCCTTTGCCTTCGCATTTGGCTTTTTCCTGGCCTTCGCAGCATCCTTCGCCTTTCTTCTTTTTGCCTTTTTTGTCTTTGTCGGTTTTTACCGTGGTTTCGGTATTGATTCCTTCTTTATTGTCAAGGGCTGAGGTGGCACCAATACCGGCTCCTGTGAGTACCACAGTTACCATAAGTGCAGCTAAAATCTTTTTCATGTAATTTATCTCTTTGGCGCAAGTATAGCAAATTTGCTTTGAACCAACTAGTTAAAAAT
Organism: bacterium; assembly: GCA_016124515.1. Lineage (GTDB taxonomy): Bacteria > Bacteroidota > Bacteroidia > CAILMK01 > JACPUW01 > JACPUW01. The sequence goes on along the minus strand of WGNN01000025.1, from coordinate 9,262 downwards.
TGCTGATTTATTTTGCTGGGAGATATATGCCTGCGGCGGGATTTGCCTGCGGCGTTATTTGTTGTGCGGTGAGTGAATGAATTCACTCGTTCCTGTTCATAGGGCGTTGCCCCATGTTGGGTTGTTTCGCCCCTTTGGGGCTTTTCCGGATTTCGGAATCGCGACATATCAGCAAATTAGCAAATCAACACATCAAAAAAAGATTCGCCTATTTGTCGATTGGAATGGTGATATCGGTGGCTTCTGTGCGGTATTTTTCGGCATTTACGCGATCGCCTTTCTGCATGTAGATGGTAAACAAGTAGTTTTTGGCATAGTCTGATTTATCGGGCTTCATGGCGATGCATTTTTTAAACAGGGCAATGGCCTCATCGGTTTTGAGCATGCGGTATTGTGCAATGCCCATATTGAAGAGTATTACATAGTTGTCGGGCTTTATATTATTGGCCTTTTTGAGCAGCTCCATGCCTTTGGGGTTTTCTTGTTTGCGCAACAGTCCTACTGCGCGTTTCTTGTACCACTCAAAAAGCAGCGAGCTGCCATTGGTGTCGCCGGGGGCTATTTTGCTGAATTTCTCCAGATAAACAATGGCATTGTCGGTGTCGTGGTTTTTCATGCGTGCCAAAGCGCTGTTGTAGCAGGCATTGGCGTAGTTGTGCACCACATTGGGTATTTTGCCCATGCGCTGCAAAGCATCGAGATAAGCCTCGGCGGCACTCTCGTAGGCAAACATCAGCATATACATATCGCCTTCGTTTACACTCAAAAACGGATTGTCTTCAATGGCTTTTGCCGAATCAATGGTGTTTTTTACTGCGTTGAGTATTTTTTTGCGTTGGGCGTTGTTTTCGGGCAGGGCATAGGCTTTGTCGAGCTTGCCCATTATCCGCTCAAAAAGCTTCCGCGTTGTCTCGTCAATATCCTCGTATTTGGGCAACTTTTCTACCGGCATTTCATCTAGTTGCTCCGCGGGTATTTCTTCTTCGCTGTGGCTAAAAAAAGCGGTTGAATCTTTTTCATCTGCTTCCTTCTCGCTTTTTTCAATTTCAGTTTGTACCGGAGTGGCTTTGGGGCTGCCTATGAGTTTTTTGATAATGACGTAAGTGGCCAATACCAATATGGCAATCATCAAAACGAGATAAGCGGGTGAGTTTTTCTTTTGTTCGGTCATGTCAAAAACTATTGCAATTACCAACGATGCGCTGCCGGCACAGGTTGGTTTACTTAGGAATTTTGAGGGTGTAGCTACCGCCCGATGGTACGTACAACATGTATTTGGCGTTGATATCGAGCCATGGATTCAATTTTTTGAGCATTTTGTAGGTGGTTCCTTTCTGCTGTGCAAATGCAGGCAAATCGTTTATGGTGCTGTCAATGGTAACTTCGGTAAAGGTAAAGGGGGCGTACAAATCATCTTTTTCCAACACAAATCCGTATTTGGCAGGAGCTTCCATTATGGCTTTGTATGCCAAAATCCTAAATACATAGCGATAGGTTTCGGGGTTTAGGTAGAGGTCGTAGTATGAACTTACTTTTTGCTCTTTCAGTGCGTTGCTCAGGCCGGTTTTGCCGCGGTTGTAGGCTGCTGCCGCATTGGTCCAGCTGCCAAAAATGCCTTTCATTTCTGTTAAATAGGCCGAGGCTGCCTTGGTGGCTGCTATCGGATCGCGACGCATGTCCACGTAGCTATTTATCTCAAGGTCGTATTCTTTAGCCACACTCGCCATAAACTGCCACATGCCAATGGCGCTGGCTGATGAAACCGCATTTTCGTCAAGCGCGCTTTCGGCTACTGCCAGGTAAAAGAAGTCTGAAGGCAGGCCATTTTCCTTCATCACTTTCTCAATAGGTCCACGCCAGCGGTTGGCCAGTTTTATAATTTGAAGTGTTTTTGAGTGGTAAAAAGTGTTGCTGAGTATTTCTTTCTCCAGTCGCTCGCGAATGTCGGCGTCTTCAAGGGGTACTTTTTCGCCGGCAAAAGTAAGGGTGGCCGGTATGGGCGGACTCTGAATTTCCTGCGGGGCGCTGGGCGGCAATTGGTTGTGTGTCAAGGGTAGGCTGGCGGTGGTTTTGCCGGCTTCGGGTTGGTTGTTTACAAATGAGGTAAAGGCCAATAATACAAGGGCCAAAAAGAATGATGCGAGCTTTAACATGGGTGTGCTGCGGTTAGGTTTTACTACCTAACAAATCTACCAAATCATTATTCCACGCAAAAACGGTAGTTAACAATTCATTTATAAAAAGGCGGGTTTATCCGGTATCTGCTATATTTGGCACATGAGTAAACACAAACCGGGCACTGCCCTGCAAGCTTTAATTCCCATTTCGTTTTTGGTGGTTTTGCTGGTATTGAATGTTACCTTTTTCAAGGACGATGCCTCTTACGGACCCAACCAAATTGCCCTGCTCATGGCGGCGGCGCTTGGTTCATTGCTCGCCATTCGCAATGGTATGGCTTGGCACCAAATACTCAAAGGAATACTCACCAGTATCAACCACGCCATGCCTTCTATACTCATACTGCTGCTCATTGGTGCGCTGGCTGGCACATGGCTGCTCAGTGGCATTGTACCCGCCATGATTTATTATGGTCTCAACATACTCACACCCAAGGTCTTTTTGTTTGCTGCCACCATCGTGTGCATGATTGTGAGCCTGGCCACCGGTAGTTCGTGGTCAACAGCCGCTACGGTGGGTGTGGCACTAATGGGCATTGGCAAAGCGCTGGGCATACACGAAGGGCTGGTGGCAGGTGCTGTTATTTCGGGCGCTTATTTTGGCGATAAAATGTCGCCGCTGAGCGATACCACCAACCTGGCACCCGCAATGGCCGGCACCGATTTGTTTACACACATACGCTACATGCTCATTACCACCATACCTTCAATAAGCATCGCCTTGCTGCTTTTTCTCATATTGGGTTTTACCGGCAATGATTTTTCAAATGCCGAAACCATTGGCAAAGTGCAGCAAACCATCAAGCAGACTTTCAATCTATCGCCGTTTCTTTTTTTGGTGCCCGCCGTGGTTATTTACCTTATTGTGAAAAAAGTGGACGCCCTGCCTGCCCTGCTCGTAGGGGTGCTGCTGGGTGTGGTGGCCGCCGTAGTTTTTCAAGGGCAGTTGGGCGAGCATGATTTGCTCAAAACCCTTAGCCCGGTTGACGTAAATAAACACAGTACCTGGCGGGTTTACTACGCCACCATTGTGCAAGCCATGTATGGCGACACACAAATTCCGTCCGACAGTCCGCTCGTTTCGGGTTTGCTCAAATCGGGCGGTATGATGGGGATGATGTTTGTGATACTCCTCGTGATTTCGGCCATGGTTTTCGGCGGCGTTATGGAGGTGGCCGGTTTTTTACAGGCATTGGTCAGTATCATTATCAAACGCATCAAGCGCACGGCCACCTTAGTAGCCTCTACAGTGGGCACATGTATATTTTTCAATTTAACAGCATCGGAGCAATATGTGGCCATTGTAGTACCCGGGCGCATGTTTGCCGATGCGTACCGCGAAAAAGGCCTGCCACCTGAACTGCTCAGTCGCACGCTAGAGGACTCAGGTACTGTTACTTCTGTTCTCATTCCCTGGAACTCCTGCGGTGCCTACCACCGTGGTATTTTGGGGGTTGATCCTACCACTTATTTGCCTTATTGCTTTTTTAACCTCATAAGCCCGTTTATGAGCATATTGGTAGCCGCGGTAGGTTACAAAATTGTTAAAAAGCCAACCGAGGCTGACAGAAGTCATCACAACCAAGAACCAAGCACCCTATCTTAGCTTAATTAAAACCACACTGCAATGAAACGAATATTTGTTCCAACCGATTTTTCAACTTGTGGCAACAACGCCCTTGAAATGGCCATTAACCTCTGCAAAGAATATGGTGCCGCTTTGGAAGTGGCGCATGGTTTCAATGCCAATTCAGAACTCATAAGTAGTGATTTTATCAGCCCGTTTCAGGGAGTGCCCGGTACCTTGAGTCCGGAGCAGATTAATGAATTTGTGGCCGAAAGAGTAAAGTATATTGACGAGAACCTGAAGGCTGTGGCCGACCGCGTGAAGGAAGAAGGCATTGAGGTGCGTACCCACAAGGTTGACAGTGCTTTGTTTGATCTACTTGCGGCTACTGCACAAGAGCTTCAATGCGATTTGGTGGTAATGGGCACCCACGGCAGCAGCGGAATAGAAGAAGCACTTATTGGCAGCAATACGCAAAAATTTGTACGAAACAGCAAAATACCTGTGCTGGTGGTGAAAGACAAGCCCGGTATGCCGGTGTTTAAAAACGTGGCCTTCTTTTCAACCTTTACGCAGGAGGGCGAGCGCAAAATCTACAATGATTTCATGGAGCTTTTCCAAAAGCAAAATTTTGTAACGCATTTGGTTTACGTCAATACACCATCGCATTTTTTGAGCAGCCCCGAAGCCGAAAAAAGGATGTATGAATTTATAGAAAACACCAAGCCCAACGTGTTTGAAACGCACATTTACAACTACCACAATGTAGAAGAAGGCATGATAAATTATGCCGCTGAAAACAAGATTGATTTGGTGGTAATGGCCACCCACGGCTACTCCGGTTTCCGCCGCCTGATGCATACAAGCCACACCGAAAGCATCATCAACCACGGCGAGTTTCCGGTACTGTCATTTTGGTTAGGCAAGCAAAGTTGATGTGCTTACAAGACATCTAAAGTAAAAACAACTAGCAGGCGCAGCCAAACAACGGGCGCCAGCCAAAAATAACGCGCAGCGTATCCCGCCGCAGGCAAATTCACGCGCAGCGAATAACGTCGTAGGCAAATCTCGCCGCAGGCAAATTCACGCGAAGCATATAACGCCGAAGGCATATCCCGCGAAGCAAAATAACAAAACATCATTTTACCGCCTGCCCTACCTTCGCGGCAATAAAACGCACAAGCGCCCATGTTTGATTTTACCCACATGTTGTTCGACAAGCTGGTGATACACCGGCTAGGCAATAAAAGCAGAGACGAAGGCTACTTTGCTTCGGCAGAAGAACACGACCTGCTCGACGACCAATTGCAGGTAGTCCTCTTCGACTACTTCTTTGCCTCCTTCAAGGGCGAAGACCAGTTCAAATTCAGCCACAGCGCCGATTTGCGCATGAACGACATGTACACCTATTGCCAGAACATTTTTCACAATCCTGAGACTTTTCTCGATATTTCAAAACACATCTTGCACCACCTATACGAAAAAAGCGACCACCCCAAAATAAAAGGCGGCGAGTTGTACGTGTGCCTTTTTAGAGATGTGTTGATTGAAGATGAATTGGTAGATGCCATTGGCATTTTTAAATCGGAGCAGAAAAGCACTTTTATACAGGTAAACGAGGCGGGAACAAGTCTTAAAATTGGCTACTACGAAGGAATAGACACCAAAAAACTTGACAAAGGCGTACTCATTTTCAATACGCTTGAGGAGGAAGGTTTTATGGTAAAAACCATTGATGCCCTGGCAGGAAACAACGACGAAGCCAAGTTTTGGAAAGACGATTTTTTGGGAATAGCGCCCATTGAAAACTCGGTTTATACCACCAAAGCTTACCTGAATCTTTGCAAAAATTTTGTGGAGGAAACCATGGTGGCCAAGCCCGATGTGGGCAAGAAAGCCGGCCTTGATGTAGTGAGCAAAGCGGTGGAGTATTTTGAGCAAAACGAAGATTTCAGGCTCGACAACTTTGCCGAAACGGTTTTTGAAGAACCCGAAATACAGGAAAAGTTCAAGGAATTTAAAAAACAGCGGGTAGAAGAAAACCGCTTGCCGCTCGAAGACACTTTCGAAATTTCGGAGCCGGTGGTAAAAAGCGAGAAAAAGCGCATAAAACACCTCATTACACTCGATGATTCTATACAGATAAAACTGAACCCCAACCATCAGGAGCGCAACAACCACGTGGTTGAGCGGGGCTTCGACTCAGAGCGGGGACAGTATTACTACAAGATTTTCTACGAATTTGAAAGTTAAAAAAATCGTTAACGACCGTGCGGCAACCGAACCGCGCACCGCAAAATTTCGTCACCCCGGTATGCATGCAAAAAAATGGATTTTAGTTTGGTTTTTTTCGCTTGGTAGCTTGGCTGCCACGCAAGCGCAAAGCCTGCTCGACAACCTGGTAAAAGGCGTGGCTGCCCACCAAAAATTTGAGTTGATGGTTTGCGATTCCATCCTTTCTGATGTGCTGCTGCACCGCGACGAATTGAGCGCCTCGCAATACGGCGAGGCCATGTATTTCTACTACCGCAACCTATCGCGTATGGCAGTGGAAGAGGGCAATGGAACCGACAATTTTGCCAAGACCACCATACAGATGAACTTCTTCAGGGCTTACCACGGGTTTCTTGAGTTGGAGAAAGCAAGTATTCCGCGCTGGAGCGAAAAGTCGAGACCAGAAATTCAGGGAATGTTTGAAAACCTCATCAAGGCGGCGCTCAATTGTTTGGAGCAATACGTAAACGGTGGCACCAACCCCAATCTAATCACTTTTACCGAAAGCTACCTGAACCTGGCCATAAGCATACTGCCCGAAAGCTACGTACCTTTTGAAGTAATGGGTCAGTTGTATTTTTTTCGTGAAAACTACAGTCAGGCGGGCTATTATTTTGATCGCGCCATAACCAACTACCGCAAGAAACGCGTGCTTACCATTGACAATATCCGCATGCCCACGGTGTATTTTACCCGTGCATCAATGTTGGTAAACGATGATGTGGAATGGGCCTACCGCATGGCGCGCAATGGCTTGCGTTTTAACGAACTGGAGTGGAAAACCCTAACTTTAAACGAAGAAAGGCTGGGCAAAGCCGCGGTGGCTGAAGCCGAGGTAATTTACCTAGACAACCAATACAACCTGGGCTTGCTTCAGGCGGAATTGGCTGCCCAAATTGGCGATGCCGATAGCGCAAGAACCTTGTTTGCCGAGTACGAAAAATACTATTCAAAAGAGCCGGTTTTTCAATACCACTATGGGCGTTTGCTCGAAAATGTAAATCCGCGCGAATCGGCGCAGCACTACCAGGAAGCTATTGACCTGGACCCCGATTTTTTTGAAGCCCGCTTTGGCATAGCCAATTTGTACATCAATATGGGCTACTACTACTTGCAAGTGGCGCAAAAAGACAAGAAAAATGCGGCTGAGAATAAAGAGCGTGCAAAACAAATGTTTGAAATAGGCTACAACTACATGAAAAAAACGCTCGAAATAGCCCCTGACAACCGAAAAGTGGTGCTGGCATTGGTAAAAGTGAGTCTGGAGCTGGACTATAAAAGCGAGCATGAACACTTTAAAAACCTGCTGGACGAACTGTAGAAAAGAGAATAGCCTAAATTCGGCTGCCAAAAAGTAACAACCCGCATGCACCGCCTTGTCATATTCATCCTGTTGAGCAGCTTTTTTGGCCCAATAAAAAGCTTGGCGCAATACCATCATTTCGACAACCTTGAAGTGCAGGTGGGTTTCAAGAACTTTAAAGTTGACTACGGCGATTTGTTTTTCAGGCGCGACACACTGTTGCCCGAGCCATCATTTATTCAGGGCCGCAACAAAATTGGGTCGCCCAACTCAATCACCCTGCTCTCTATTGGCTACGAAACCGAGTTGAAAAACAATTTATTTCTTTCTACCAAAACCGAGTTTAACCTGAAAGGCGCACGCGGCATGGGCATACAATTAGGGGCCGGTTATCGCTTCCACCTCAATTACTTTCTGCGTTTGCAAACCGAATTATTATTTTCATGGGGCATGGTGTCCGATACCATTGGCAGCACCACTTATTCGCCCAGCCCATTGCTTATGAATGGCATCCAGTTTTGGCCCGATGCAGAAGTGCACGCCATTTACCGCGGGCAGCAATACGGCATGCAACCCAAGGTGACATTTGTAGCCGATTTTGCCAAAAAATTCGAATTCAGATTCACCATGATGTATCAGGTGGCATTTATTTATAACCAAGTCTTCGTTTTCAGCGGCGATTTGATTCCCGGGCAACAGGGCCATTTTTCTGTACCTTTCAGAGATCCATATACCGTGGTGCAGTTCAACAACGCTCCGCCTGAAAAAGCACTTTACCGCCCCAGTGGACTCAGCGCCCGAATGGGCTTTGCCTATAAGGTGGTCCGGTAGGTTTTAGTCGGAACATTGGTTTTACATCAGCACCTCGGCTTCCAGCACTACTTCGGTGGTAAGCACTACATCGTATTGCAGCAGGTCTTTCAGTTTCAAACCGCCGTTTATATCAAAAACCTTATCGGTTTTGTTGAGTCCGCTCACTTCGTCCTGTACATTTATAATATAGGTGCGCGAGGTGTAGTCAAGTTCATTGCTTTCAACCAAGGTATTTTCTACACCTCCTGAGCTAAACGCCGTGCTGAATGCGGTGATATTGCCCGGATTGAAATTGGTTTCGGGTATTTCTACCTTTATTTTTATCTGATTGATTTTTACCGACTGCAAAGTGGCCTTGCTGTAGCCTGCCGCGCTGAGTAGTTGCTCCAGATCAAAGGCACCGTTTTTCTTCATGTACAAATGCATGCCTGCGGGTGTTCCTGCTTGCACAGTGTCTGTTGATGAAATTGTGGATAAATGCAAGGTGTGTGTGGACGAAGAAGTTTGGCAACCCCAGAAAAGGCCGGCAATAAGCGGGATAAATCCCAGTATATAATATCTAAAACCCATGATTGTACTGCTTTGCTTCAAAACAAAGCAACCCGCCAAAAAGCGTGAACAACTTTATGCACAGTACTTTGCATAGTTGTGGGTAATGTATTAAAAAAGCCGGGTTAATGAGCGGAGCAGACCATGGTCAGCCAACAGTTGGGTGTTGCACTGCCGCAGTTGTTCTGTGCGGCAAGTTTCATTCATTTCCTGTGGTTTTTTTATTTCAAAATGCAGGCTAAAATCCAACCATTGTTAGGTTACTGAAGTTTCGGGGTAAACTATAATATGTCTCTCTAAACACTGATAAACAAAAAGGCTAAATTCAATAGCTCTTGTATTGAGAGATGCTCAAAATCCCCCTGATTTCGTCAATAAGGGGGATTATTTTTAATGCAATTAGGACGGCTCTTTTTCTTTTTCGTGGAGAAATAATTGAAATTCCGCCCGGAACAAAAAGCTGTAAGATCTCGTCTTGACGAGAGAGTTTTTTGTCAAGAAAGGAGCAATGAGCGACAACCAATTTCGGTTGCTACAATCTTGCAAATCGAAACAAATCCCTTGTTATTATCCGATTTG
>WGNN01000053.1 GCA_016124515.1 bacterium | reverse complement strand
TCTAACGGATTTAAAATGTGTAAGATGCTGGTCTTCAGCAGAAAAGTGAGCGTAAAATTCTTTGTTTGTCATTTTCTTGTTTTTTGAACTGTTCAAATGACTACCTTAGCTACGCAGTGGCACGATTACAGATATGCCTATATTTGAAAATGGGGAGGATTTACTGGCCCGCTTCGCTTTTGCAAAATTAACTTGTTGATGTGCTGATGTGCAAATGACCTGGATCGCTTTGCGAATTACAAATCCACAAAAGCCCCAAAGGGGCGGTACAACCAAACACGATAACACACAAAAGTAAGAACCTGTGAATCAATCGACTAATAGAATTTGCTTAATCGGTGTTTCAACTAAACAGATTGCGGATTAAGTCCAAACCTGACACTTCTCTATTGTCATAATGTGATAAACTTTGAAAATTCAATACTTTTTATTCAGAGCAGAAGTGTCAGGCTTTTTGCTTGCACTCACCAAATTGCTTGAGCGAAAGGCTGGTGTTTGTTATATAATCATATCACCCATCCAGTTTTTTTTTTCGACTGGCTGCTCAAGTAACTGAAAACTGATAACTGCTAAAAGCCACCCGGGCTTATCACTCTTTTACCACCCGCTGAACCAACAAAGTGCCTTGCTCGGTACTCAGATGAATGAGATAAACGCCTTTGGGATAATGGGCGCCAAAACTGCTGTTGGTGCTCGTTCGGTATTGCTCAAGCAGTTTACCCTGCACATTGTATATGCTTATGTCTAAGGTTTCGTTTTCTTTGTTTTCTATAATAAATTCTGATACACTGGGATTGGGATAAATACGCAAACCGTGTCCTACTATGGTGCTGATGCCATTTTTCTTGGTTACTTCAATAAAATCCTCTTTCACTTTTCGCTCTACACAGCTACCGGTAGAGTCAACCGCACTGAGCTGAACGGTGTAGCTACCTGCTGTACTGTAGGTGTATTGCGGTTTGGCTACATTCAGGCTGCTATCGCCGGTGCCAAAATACCATACAAAATAGCGGGCGTTGCCTAACGTTGAAGAAAAGCTTACGGTTAGTGGCGCTTCGCCTGATTTCACATCGGCATCAAATTGTATGGAAGGCTGCTTGCCCAGGGTTATTTGCATGGTATCGCTATTGGTACAGCCATATTTGTTGGTGGCTGTAGAGATGTAGGTGTAGGTACCCGAAGGTGTATTTTGTGTATAAGCCACACCATTACTCCCGTATAAAAACGGACCACTCCACTTGGCTTTAGAGTTGGAAAAATAATAATACTTCAGGCTTGCTCTCAAACATATTAAGGTATCATCACCGGCATTTGCATCCGGCAATTTTTGTAGTCTGAAATTGGGACCATTCAGGCTGGGACACAAACCGTCATTATACCGTATCATGTGTAACTTACCGCTGTTAGAACTTGATTTTGCAGCATTAAAAAAATAATCATTTCCGCTATTCAACACACCGTCCCCTTTCCATATAGTGTTTGGTAAATGACCTTTTAGGCGAATCAACGAATCGACATTGCAATACACGAAAGTATCCGGTAAATGAGGTACATGGTATGGAACTAATTTCACAGTAAGGTCACTTATAATGTTGCAATATGAATTTGCGTATTGAGGGTATAATCTATACGTAAACCGATGGTTGCTGGAGTCATTTTTAGAATAACTAATTTTTTGAGAAGACGTCTTCACATTTGTAGTTGGATTAAATCCAACCCAATACCCCAATTTGTCAGGATGAAACCGTAAGGTGAAGGTATCGCCTGAACATTCCTGGACAACCGGAGGATGGCTACCTGCAATAGTGTCCAACACAGTTAACATAACAGAATCCACCGCATAGCAACTATTACTTTTATACTTTGCATAAACAGTATATTTGCCCGCATAAAGATCATGAGTAGTGAAAATGTAGTCTGAGCCATTTGCTTCAACACCGGCTCCATGCCATTTGGCCACAGGATTAGATTTCAACTTTATGGTATCAATACCCACACACAAGGGATTATTAGGCACTGAAAAGCTGATATTGCCAGGTGTTTTGCCTTCAATATTCACCTCCTTTGATACGTTACAATAACGTGTTGTAATCCCATTATAATAGATTTTATTATTTCCAATACTTAAATTTGAAACATCAATAAAGAATTTACCAGACGACTCATAAATAATTGAACCTGCACCTGACCATCCACCACTCAAGGCGTTACCTATCCAAATAGCCGTATCATTACCATTTATACAAAGGCTCCAATGGTTTCTTATATACACAGATGCTGTATCACCACCAACATCTACAATGGTATAAGCCGTGTCTTTACAACCCGCTACCGAATTGGCTATTGCCATTAGTTTAACCTGTCCTTTTGTTGCAAAACGGTCATGGTAAAAGGAATCATGAACAATATTCTGCCCTTTCCACTTGGTGTTCGGGTAATTTGATGTTAAGGGAACCTCTGCATGATTCAGACATATTTTTATCATGCTTGGCACTTTCAATTTGGGATTTGGAGTAAAGGCTACGTCCGTTGCACCTACCCAACATTTTGTGGTATCTTCTTCCAAATAGTATAAATGGTGAAGCCCTGGTGAAAAATCTTTACTATAAAACCGCTTGTAAATTTTTTGGTAATCATGATACCATTGACCGTTTTTCACAGGAAGTTTTATACTGAAAGTATCCGATGTACATAAGGAGGTATCTGGTAGCATCTGCCTTTTATTACTCGGTTTTACATGAATATCTTCCCATCTGACCGCTGTACAACCTTTACCGTCTGTTACTTCAAGTTTCAGACGGCTTCCTTGCTCAAAAAACTCAGGAATCAGATATACATTTCTATCTGCTCCAATAATATCAATATTTCCGAGCGGTCTTTGATAAACCCATTTATAAGTGAATTTACCATCTCCACCAGATGCCTTTATTGTATCTATTATAGGTAAGCCTGCACAATTCGCTAAAAGATGAAATGGACTGATATGTATGGGTTTGAAGAATTTAGGCAAAATAGTATCATAAAAAGGGTAAAAGCAGCCACCTCTTTTAATTATTGCTTTTACAAACTGTGTGTCGGCCGTCATGGGACAAAAATCAAATGAATCCGCCTGTCCAACGAGTGTATCGTTCACCATCCAATAAATCTCATCGGTGGCCAATGTATCAAGCACTTGGATAGAAAGCCAGTATCTGGCACAAGTGGTGTCAATTAATTTATGCTGAATCCTGGCCTTGGCCGGGTTTTTATTTTTTATGAAAACAAGGATGCTGCGAAAACTCAATGCTTTTAATGGGCAATTGTCATCCTCAACTGTGAATACAAAACGATGTGGCGAATTAAAAATGGCCGTACTGTCAAGAACCCATGAAACATACCCTGTTGGGTGAAGCGCAGTGCCGTTGTCAACTTTAAAATGAGCTCCGGCTGGTAATTTGTTAACCGCAAGACTTAAGGAATCATCTGAATCATTATCATCTGTACAAACTGAAAAGGTAATTTCATCACCAACACAACCTGTTATTTCCACATTTGTCGCATTATCACAATCCACACCTGATATAACCGGCGCACTATTATTAGGACACTTCATAATCATTAATTGAAGATCTCGCTTCACAAATCCGATTAATTTTCCATTTCGGTATTCATCTACTTTAATCGAGACAATTGTCACTTCAGTCTTCATTGGCCTAAAAGATAGTTCACCATTTGCTTCATCAAGATGAAGGCCTTTCGGAAGCTTTAGAGTCGTATTTGGAAATCCTAAGAAAAATATAGGCTTATCATAGTCATAAGACCCTGTCCACTTTGTTGCTCTCGTGGAAGTTGCCATAGGTTGAGAAAACGAATGCACTAATGAATCTGAAAAAAGACCAGACATTGAGTCAATGTCTGTATCCGTTGCCCCCAAATTATACTTGTAATCCTGGAACTGGCAAATCAACAAACTCGGAGGATAAGTAAATTGTGGAGAATTGTCAGGCGTTTTCAGGCAAATATTCATTTGAGCATCAATGTAATAAGCATCCCAGCTTGCTCCTGTTGTAATACTGGCACTTCTACAGCAACTTGCAAGGGATATATTTATTGAACAACAACCACTTTTACGCCAATCGCTGAATTCGACTATGGTCGCTAAAATATGCTTTCTAATTCCAAATGCAAAAGAACAATTACAGTCGTTACAGCGCGAGCATTGCCCTTTACATACCGGTGTGACTTCCTCATAGGAAATATGCTTAAATGAGACCGTTTTTTTGCCACAAGTTGACTCCAACGTTAATGGCGGAGCGCCACATAAATCAGAAGTACACCCTGTTGGCCTTCTCTCAAAGTGGCATCCATTACAATCTTGGTAAATTACAAGAGTTATCTTAAAACTATCACCCCCTAAACTTTCCCACCCCAACTCTGAGCCCATAAGGTGATCAGCTTTTACTTCACCTGAATAAAAACCAAGTATTACCACCAACATGATAGCCTTACCCAAAAGCAGTTTCCTGTACATAGATTTTATTTTATGAACCATTAGTTTGTTAATGACTGACTTATACGAAAGTATAACCGATATGGCTACAAGCAAATGTAACCTAAACAATTTTATGGCTTTGGCAATGAATGGAAATAGCATGATATACATTGGTTTGAACATTTTTTATCTTTCTGACACCAAGAGTTATTTGACCAAATTGGACTAAACTTGCGTTAATGAGGCAACCACCCTACCTAAATCCCGGCGATAAAATAGCCATCACCACCACTGCCCGAAGTATTGCGCCAAGCGAAATAGCAGCAGGATTGGCGGCCATCCAATTTCATGGCTTTGAACCGGTGGTTTCAAAAACCATTGGCAGCAGCCACCATATTTTTGGTGGCAACGACGAGCTGCGGGCCAGCGAACTACAAACGCTGCTCGACCGTGAAGATATACAGGCCATTTGGCTGGCACGCGGGGGCTACGGAACCATAAGAATACTGAACCGCTTAAACTGGCAACGCTTTATAGAAAAACCCAAATGGCTCATTGGCTTTAGCGATGCGAGCAACCTGCTTGCTACCGCCAACCAGCACAAAATAGCTTGCATACACGGCCCTATGCCCAAAACGCTGGCCACCGATTTTGAAGATGACCCTTCGTGCCAACTCTTGTTTTCGTTGCTTGGCGGAAACGAGGCCAGCTACCATTGGCAGGCGGGGGCGCTTGATATTGCAGGCAATGCCACCGGTGAAATAACGGGCGGCAACCTGGCAACCATTGCCCATTTATATCCCTCGCTGAGCCACGACTTTTTTGACCACAAAATTTTGTTTATTGAAGAAATAGACGAATACCTGTACCAGGCAGACCGCATGTTGCGCGGCATGTTGGCTTCGGGTAGGTTGCGCCACCTAAAAGCGGTAGTAGCGGGTCATTTTACCGGCATGAAAGACAATGAAACCGCCTTTGGCGAAAATATTCATGAAATCATAACACAGCTGTTTGCGCCCCTTGGTATTCCCGTGGCTACGGGTTTTATGGGCGGACACGAACAGCCAAATTGGCCCATAGTTTTTGGCAAAAAACACCAATTGAGTTACAGGCAAAACCACTGGCAATTAACCAGCAGCCACACCTGAGCTTGCTCAGTTACAAATTGCTGTTTTGCAAATCGGGCTATGTTGCGCACCTTGCCGTAGTTCCGGAACAGCCGGCAGGTGTTGCTCAGTTTTTTAGGATGCACTGAAAGTTTCACCAGCCGGTTTCTCATTTTATGTGACAAAAAAATCAATAAATTGCCGCTCAAAGTTGCATTGAGTGAAAAGGAGCATTTTAATCGCATTTCTTGCCCTTGTTGTGGGGCAGGCAATAGGGCAAATAACACAAACCGTGCGGGGCAAAGTGGTGGATATAGAAACCAAATACCCACTGATAGGCGCCACCGTGGCCCTGCTTACCGATGATGGCAGCGTAAAGGGAACGGTAACCGACGCGCAAGGACACTACCAGTTGACCGGCGTGCCCATTGGCCGGCAAACCTTTAAGGTGTCGTTTGTAGGCTATAAGGAAAAAGTACTCAACAACATTATTGTTACCTCGGCCAAGGAAGTGATTTTGAACATAGAACTTGAAGAAACGGCCATGAACCTTGACGAAGTAACCGTGACCGCTACCCGCGACGGCGAAGTGCAAAACGAGATGGCCACCGTGAGTGCAAGAGAATTTTCGGTGGACGAAACCATGCGCTATGCCGGCAGCCGCGGCGACCCTGCCCGCACCGTAGCCAACTTTGCCGGTGTGCAGGGTGCCGATGATTCGCGCAATGATATTGTAATTAGAGGCAACTCGCCCCAATCTGTTATTTGGCAGCTTGAAGGGGTTATAATGCCCAACCCAAGCCACTTTGCCATTCCGGGTACCAATGGCGGTCCGGTAAGCATTGTAAACTTTAAAACCCTGCGCAACTCCGATTTCTATACCGGTGCTTTTCCTGCCGAATTCGGGAACAGCACAGCGGGGGTTTTTGACCTGAAATTGCGCAATGGCAACAACCAAAGACACGAGTTTAGCGGCATGTTTGGCCTTATGGGCACCGAGGCATTTGCCGAAGGCCCCATCAACAAAGCCAAGGGTTCTTCCTACCTAATCAACTACCGCTACTCCACCATTTCGCTGTTTTTGAAATTGGGAGTTGATGTGGGAACCACCTCGGCTCCGCGCTATCAGGATGCCACTTTCCGTTTTACCTTTCCGCAAAAAAACGGTGCTGAACTGGCACTGTGGGGCATGGGCGGACTCAGCTACACCGAAATTCTTATCAGCCCGCAAGCCAGCCCCGTGCAGGAATTGTATGGCGACAGCGACCGCGACCAATACTTCCGCTCCAATGTGGGGATTACCGGGCTCACTTACTCCTACCCCATCAACAAAAACACGTTTTGGAAAACCACCCTGGCCGCCTCAAACCAGCGGATAAACGCCCACCACGACCGTATAATAAGCCGCGACACTTTGCCCGATGGCAATTTCAATCCGAAAAATGTGAAAATAACACCGCTGCTGCAATACACCTTCTCCGAAACAAAATACACGCTTTCCTCCTCGCTTTACAAAAAAATAGGATATGGAAAGGTGATTAAATTTGGTTTTATGAGCGACCTGTACAGCCTGCACTACCACGACAGCCTGCGCGTGGAAAATGATGGCTTGTGGCCTGCATCAAACACCTGGAATGTGCGTTGGAATGCCGACCGATATGCCGCGTTGCTCAACTATTACGTGCAATACAAACACAATTTTTCCGACAATCTGGTAGCCAATGCCGGCTTGCACGGCACCTATTTTTCGCTTAGCAACAGTATATCGCCGGTGGAACCAAGGCTGGGTTTTAAGTACGATCTGGGCAAAGGCCGAAGCCTCAATTTTGGCACCGGGCTCTACTCGCAAATACAGGCACCTTACTTGTATTTCTACACCGATCCACAGTACGTAGCCAAATATGGCAATGAGTATAATAAAAAAATGGGACTTTCAAAAAGTGCGCATTTTGTGCTGGGCTATAATGCCATGCTGGGCAAAAACCTGCGCTTCAAAACAGAAACCTATTACCAATACCTGTTTAATATTCCCGTGGAACTCGATAAAGCCTCAGCCTTTTCGCTGGTAAATACAGGCTCAGGATTTTCCAGGTTTTTCCCCGGGCCGCTTACCAATGCAGGTACCGGTTTCAACTACGGTATAGAGTTTACGTTGGAACGGTTTTTTAACCACAATTTCTTTTACATGATTACCACAAGCCTGTACCAAGCCAAGTACCGTGGCAGCGACGAGGTGGTACGAAACACCACCTTCAATGGCAATTATATGTTTAATGCACTGGGCACCAAAGAGTTTAAAGTGAGCAAAAACGGTGTGATAGGCATTGGCCCAAAAATAACTTTTGCCGGAGGCCACCGCTATGGAATAGTTGACAGTACTGCGAGCGAAAAAGCGAAGGAAATAGTGTGGAAAGACCAACACCTGAACGATTATAAATTCAAGAATTATTTCAGGGCCGATCTGCGTATTACCTATACGGTAAACCGACCCAAAGTATCGCACCAACTGGCTTTTGACTTCATTAATATTTTTGGTACCAAAAACATACTCAACATAGCCTGGGCGCCGGGTATCAATCCCAATACGCCTTTTGCCTATAGTTACCAACTGGGCTTTTTACCGGTATTTTATTATAAATTTGATTTTTGATGTGCCAACTGCCGTTTTCAAATCCGAATTTTAAACCAAATAGTATGTAGGTGGGTGTTTATATAAATCCATTACTAAAGTTTCGGAGTTCAAACATTTTCTGATATTCAGGATTTTACGCAACTTCCCCGCACTTAAAACATCACCTATCAGTTTCAATTACAACAAGATATACGGACTGGATAGGATTTTGACTTGAACTATTATTTTCCAAAGTCAAATTTGAAGCATACCATTTGAATGCTGTGCTCTTTGCTCCTTTCTTGTACTTTTTGTTTGACCAAAAAGTACCAAAAAATCAAGGCTTGTTTTCTTTTCTTAACGCTATAATGGTCGAAATTCTCTTATAAATTCACAATTAGAAATCTACTGATAAACCCAAAGAAGCCATTTAAACCACACGGAACTCAGTGGTGTTTGAGCACGCCTTGGCGGGTGAGTTTGCTGAGTTCTAGCGTTTTTGTTTACTTTTTTGGTAATGCAAAAAGTAAAAGCCCGAGCGGCTTGAGCGGTAAATGACAGAATTGCCAACACTCCAAATCATTTTGTACAACTCGGTGGTAAAAGCCAATTTATAATACGACTCTATATTGAAGATATCAGCGGGAAACAGAGCGTCTATCAATACACGAGCTATCGGATTTGGCTATTTTTTCATCATAGTTTAGAGAGACGTATAATAGTTTACTCCGAAACTATAGTTAAAAAACCGGAAACACCCAACCCTATACAAACACCAGCTTTCACAAACCATCACACCAACAACTCCTCAGCATGCTCAAGCTTCGCGATGTAATTATATAAAATATTATCAATATCCTGTGTGGGTTTGCGCGGCTCAATATCCAATTTCAGGTTCTCAAAGTTGTCAATAGCAACACTTTGGGTGGTAAGGCCAAAACCCAGGTATTTCCCGTTTTCTACCAAAACCACCGATTTTTCATTATGCTCAAAACCATTTCCCACCAATATAAAAGTTTCCTTGCTTTTCATAATATGCTCCAGCGATTCGCGGCTGCGGTATTTATATTCGCTTTCAACAGCGGCATTGCGGCAGGCATTTTCACAACTGCCATCTTCGGCAAGCATGCATTCGTGTTCAGCTTTTTGCAGGCCGCATAGTTTGGGGCACAATTGGTGTTGCAGGCAAAGGTCTTTCACATATTGGTAGGCCGAACTATAATCAGAAAACACCAAAAGTGGTTTGCTTTTCCACATCACTTTGTTCACATGGTAGCGCACAAAACCCCGCGCATCTATGTATTGGTACACGCCGTATGAGTTGGCTCGCTTTTTAAACTCGCGGTTGTGGCGTGGCCAGTGCTTTTTTATTTCGTGGCATTCGGTCAGGTCCATTATCAGGTCGTTGGGGCACAGCCGGGTTTCTATGGCATATATCTCATCCATAAACCTGATTTTTTCGCGCGAGCTGGATCCGGTGCTGAAATGGCCGGTTATCCGCGATTTGATATTCTTTGACTTGCCTATATATAAGGGTTTGCCTTTTTTATCCAGAAAATAATAAATGCCTTGTTTTTCAGGCAATTGGTCAAAAACCTGTTTGTCAAGGTTGGGTGGCAGCAGCGATTCGCGCGAGTTGCGTTTGGCCGACTTTTCTATCACCCCGTTTTTGTCTAGCTGCACCAGCAGGCTAAAAAGCGTAGCCGTAGCTTCAGCATCGCCCAGTGCCGTGTGCCGCCCCTTTATATTTATTTTAAGGCTCTGACAAAGGGTGCCCAAACTGTACGAAGCTTGTCCGGGAATGATTTTTCGGCTCAGCCGCACGGTGCAAAGGCGGTTTTGGTTAAACTGAATGTCCACCTCGGCAAAGTGGGCTTTTATAAAATTGTAGTCGAAACTCACATTGTGCGCCACAAAAATATGTCCGTCCAAAAAGTCGTAAAGCTCTTCTGCCAGCTCTTCAAATACCGGCGCATCTTCTACCATTTCGTCGGTAATGCCGGTAAGGCGGGT
Source organism: bacterium (assembly GCA_016124515.1). Classification (GTDB taxonomy): domain Bacteria; phylum Bacteroidota; class Bacteroidia; order CAILMK01; family JACPUW01; genus JACPUW01. Next base: position 5,006 of record WGNN01000053.1, on the reverse strand, counting down.
AATGAAAGGGGGGATGTGCTGCTGCGGATTCACATAGCTGTGAAAACGGTCAACCACCGTGCTGCCATCGTGCAGGCAAGCACCTATCTCAATGATTTTATGTTGTTTGGCGCGTCCGCCGGTAGTTTCAATATCTACTATACAAAACACGTTGTTGCTTGGCTTTTAGGGTCGTTCGCCACAGTTAGTGGCACAAAATACGTTACTTAACACTTTATTATGAAAACCGCTGTGTGCACACTTTCTATTTTCACGGAGTAAAGCAAACCAATGTAGCGCACAACTTGTTCCCAAGCCTGTTCGTTTTTAATTGGCATTTGCGCTGAAATTTAAAATTGTGAAATGGCAAAGAAGCAAAATGTAGTTAACAGCCGCCTTGAAATGAGTAAAGAAAGCGATAGTTGCGGTTTTGAAGTGGACCTGTGTTTGATTGAGAAACAAGACGATTAATCAAATTCAAATCCACCATTTTGCAGTTCTTGCCTGCACCATTAATTATTCACTTGTTTGAAACCTTGAAAAGAAGTTGAACGAAAAACTAAATACAAAATACATTTGTCAACCCAAAGCTAAGCCCTATGATGAAAAGAATACTTACGGCAGTGGTACTGCTAATGCCGGTGCTGCTATTTGCACAGGAAGAATCAGGAACTACCAAGCTCAATATTTGGCCAGAATTTAAGAAACCGCCCTACGCCGCCAATCGTGTTAAAGGCCACAGTTTCAGGCTCACCATTACTGATATGCCCGAAACCGAAATGATTATTGCCTACCACCAATCGGGCAAAACTTTTATCCGCGACACGGTGCAAACCGACAACAAAGGAGAAGCGCTTGTGGAAGGCGACGACATGTGGGACGGCGGTATTTACCTTGTAGCCGTAGATGGTGTCAGCTATTTCGAGTTTGTGTATTCAGCTACCGAAAGTGGTTTTTCGCTCAGCACCAATTCCAAAAATCCGCTCAAAGACATGAAAACAAAAGGTTCGCGTGAAAATGAGCTTTTTGTAAACTACCAACTTGAGCGCATAAAACGCAGCGTGCACAACAAAAACATTACCGATCGCTACGAAAAAAACAAGGAAGCCAAAAACAAGGATTCGCTTAAAATACTGCGTAAAATGGCTACCAAATCGGCGGAAGAGTTGAAAAATTACCAACTGAAACTCGCAGCCGACAATCCCGGTACTATGGTGGCTATGATTATCAACCTCATGCGCGAGCCCGAAGTGCCATCGCCACCCGCCAAAGCCATGGAAAAACCTGATGCCGATTCATCATACTGGAAGTACATGTACTTTAAACAACACTTTTGGGACTTTGTAGATTTCAGCGATGACCGCATTTTGCGCACGCCTATTTTCAGAGATAAGGTAAACCGATACATTGGCCAAAACCTGACTGTGCAAATTCCCGATAGCATTTGCGTAAGCGCCATGACCCTGATTGACGACACCCGCGCCGCCAACAAGGAAGTGTATAAAAACGTGCTTACCTGGATCATGAGCAAATACGAAAACTCCAACATTATGGGTATGAATGCCGTGGTGGTTTGTATTGGACAGAAATACTACCTGAACGACCCTGAAGTGGATTGGTTGAAAGCGAAGCAAAAGGAAGACTTGGTACAGTTTATCAAAAAGGAAAGCAATGTGGTAATGGGCAAAAAAGCACATGAACTGGTAATGCTTGATATTGAAGGTGTTCCGCGCAGTTTGTATGCAGTTGATGCCGACTATACCATCATGTATTTCTACTCGGCCACCTGCGGTCACTGCAAGAAAACCACCCCCAAAATGAAAAAAATATGGGACGACTACCGCGACAAAGGCGTGAAAGTATATGCAGTAAACACCGATTATAAAGAAGTGAAAGATGGCGAAGGAAACACCATAAACCTGGTGGAAACCAAAGAATACCACGATTATGTAAAAAACCAAAAGCTGGATTGGATAAACGTGGCAGACCCTATGCACCAAACCCGTTTCAGAGACTACTACAACATCTACAGCACACCGGTAATTTACCTTCTCGACAAAGACAAAAATTTCATCGGTATCCGCCTCGATTGGATTACCCTGCGCAAAATGCTCTTGCACGAAGTGGATGGTATGGACCACGACGAAATTGAAAAATGGATGACCGACCACGGCTACGTGCCCGAAGAAGGTGAAGGCAGCGAAGAAGAAGGCGATGAAGACAGTAGCGAAGGATAAAAAACCACTGTTTGTACAATGATCTAAAGGAAATAGCAAGGGTCGTTTCGCCAAAAAAACTGGCCAATGCCTTCCGTATTTACCAAAGCTATTACCAATCAAGAATATCAGGCATTCCCCACATCAAGGGAATGCCTTTTTCTATTTCAGTAGAGCCCACCACCAGCTGCAATTTGCGCTGTCCTGAGTGCCCAAGCGGTTTGCGCAGTTTCAGCCGCCCCACCGGCATGCTCACTTTAGCTACTTACCAAAACATCATAGACCAACTGCAAGACTACCTCATCTACCTCATCCTGTATTTTCAGGGCGAACCCTACCTGAACCGTTCCTTGTTCGATTTTATCCGCTACGCATCAGAGCGGAAAATATATACCGCCATCTCCACCAACGCGCATTACTTAACTGAGCAAAACGCCATCAAAACCGTGCAGTCGGGCTTGTCGCGGATGATTATTTCCATAGATGGCACCACACAGGAAACCTACCAAAACTACCGTGTTGGTGGCAAACTGCACAAAGTGCTCAGCGGTACCGAAAACATCATCAAAGCCAAAAAAGAGTTGGGTTCAAGCACGCCGCATACTATTTTCCAGTTTTTGGTGGTAAGGCCCAACGAGCACCAAGTGGAAGAAGTAAAACAACTCGCCAAACAATACGGCGTGGACGATGTGGTTTTCAAATCGGCGCAGGTGTACGACTACGAACATGGCAACCCGCTCATTCCCCTAAATGAGCATTTCAGCCGATACAAAAAGCAGGCAGACGGCACCTATGCCATCAAAAACAAATTGCTGAACCACTGCTGGAAAATGTGGCATTCCTGCGTATTTACCTGGGACGGAAAAGTAGTGCCCTGTTGTTTTGACAAAGACGCCACGCACACCATGGGCAGCATAGAAAACACCGCGTTCAAAGAGATTTGGCATTCACCGGCCTACAACCACTTCAGAACCTCCATACTCAAAGGCCGCAACCAAATAGACATCTGCACCAACTGCACCGAAGGCACCCAAGTGTGGCTTTAAATCTTTGATTTGAAGATTTGGCAATTTGAAAATTTGAAAATGGGAGATTTCTTTGTCTCGTTGGCAACGAGATTGTAAAACCAACTTTTTGATGTGCAAATGTGCTGATATGCAAATGTGCTGATTGGGAAACATCTTTTATCTCGTTTCCAACGAGATTTCAAATACCCAACAAATCCTACCGTCATTGCGGACTTAATCCGCAATCTGTTGAGTTGAAAAACAAAATGATTCGTTGATGTGCTGATGCGATGATTTGCTAATGTGCTGATGGCAGAATTTGAAGATTTGGCAATTTGAAAATGAGGAGATTGTCTTTTCTCGTTTTCAACGAGATTCAAAACCAACTTTTTGATGTGCTAATTTGCTGATGTGCAAATGTGCTGATTGGGAAACATCCTTTATCTCGTTTCCAACGAGATTTCAAATACCCAACAAATCCCTACCGTCATTGCGGACTTGATCCGCAATCTGTTGAGTTGAAAAACGAAATACGAAATGATGTGCTGATGCGACGATTTGCTAATGTGCTGATGGCAGAATTTGAAGATTTGGCAATTTGAAGATTTGAAAATGGGAGATTGTCTTTTCTCGTTTTCAACGAGATTGTAAAACCAACTTTTTGATGTGCTGATTTGCTGATATGCAAATATGCTGATGGGGAAACATCTTTTATCTCGTTTCCAACGAGATTGGGAATCATTCAAAAAGCCCCAACGGGGCGACACAACACAGCATGGGGCATCGCCCTATGAATAAAAACAACCAAATCCCGCCGAAGGCAAATAACGCGCAGCAAAATAACGCGCAGCAAAATAACGCGCAGCAAAATAACGCGCAGCCAAATCCCGCCGCAGGCATATCTCGCCGCAGGCATATCTCGCCGCAGGCATATCTCGCCGCAGGCATATCCCGCCGCAGGCATATCCCGCCGCAGGCATATCCCGCGAAGCATATCCCGCCGCAGGCATATCCCAGCCAAAAAATTCAAAACATGACCTGAGGCATTTTTTGCCGTTCCATTAAGTGTCAAACTTTGTATGCTTTAAAAGAAAGCCCTACACGCTATTTTAACCAAAATACAAAGACAAACCATTATGACTCATAAAACAAAATCGTGGGCCGAACCATACAAGATAAAAATGGTGGAGCCGCTGCAAATAACCACCCGCGAATACCGTGAAAAAGCCATTGAAGATGCCGGATACAATACCTTCTTGCTCCGGTCAAAAGACGTTTATATCGATTTGCTCACCGACTCGGGCACATCGGCCATGAGCGACAGGCAATGGGCGGGCATGATGCTGGGCGACGAAGCCTACGCAGGCAGCGAAAACTTTTACCACCTCGAAAAAGCCATTCAAGACCACTATGGCTACAAATACGTGGTGCCCACCCACCAAGGCCGTGCAGCAGAGCACATCATTTCGCAAATCCTGATCAAAAAGGGCGATTACGTTCCCGGAAACATGTATTTCACCACCACACGACTGCATCAGGAACTGGCAGGTGCCACCTTTGTTGACGTGATAATAGACGAAGCGCACGACCCCGCAAGTGAGCATCCTTTTAAAGGTGATGTGGATTTGGAGAAACTCAAGAAACTCATAGCCGAAGTGGGTGCTGAAAAAATACCCTATGTATGTGTAGCCACCACGGTAAACATGGCCGGTGGACAGCCCATTTCACTCAAAAACCTGAAAGACCTGCGTGCCTTGTGCAATGCGCACGACATTAAAATAATGCACGACATGACCCGCGTGGC
>WGNN01000112.1 GCA_016124515.1 bacterium | reverse complement strand
TTGTTTCTTTTTAAAACAAAAGGCTGGGAGTCTCCGCTTAAAAAGCAGGTGGCAACTGACGAAAAAGCCTATGCGGTGCAATACAAGCAAGGTTTTGTTGATATTAAATTCAATGAGGCGTATAGCGGAAATGTAAGCTTACAGTTATATAATGTGTCGGGACAGTTGTTGCAAAGCGAGCAAAAGCAACTAGTTGGCAGGTTTATTAGTTTTCAATTGCCTGCCTTGGCACAAGGTGTATATGTGGTAGCAACCCAAACCGAGCAAGGCAGTCAAGTGGTAAAATTTGTAAAATCAGCAATCTTTGAATAGGAAGCACTACATACTGTTTGCCTGCCTTTTGGTGGTAGCAGCAGCCAAAGCACAAAATTTCGGACTCGATTCTTTGTCAACCTGGAGTCGTCCGGGCCTTCCTGTCGACGACTTTCAATCATACAGCGATATTTGGGGCTGGCACGATGGCAATGGCCGCGAATATGCCATTATGGGCAGTTTGGATTCCATTTATTTTATTGAAGTTACCCAACCTGAAAAACCTGTTTTGCGCGATGCCGAGGTGGGAAAGCAGCAACATGTCATCCACCGCGATTTTAAAACCTACCAAAACTATTGCTACGCCGTGGGCGACGAAGGCTTCTCTTCTTTGCAAATATTTGATTTGAGTTATCTGCCCGATTCGGTGCACAAGGTGTATGACAGCGACAAACTGTTGAAGCGCACCCACAACATATTTATTGACGGCGACAGGTTGTACCTGGGCACCTGCCGCTTGCGCAACGACAAGTTGATTCCCATGCGCATACTTTCTATCAAAGACCCTGAAAATCCGGTTTTGCTTTGCGATGTATTTGCACCCGATGTGCTGGGGCAGCGCTTGTTTAACGAAGTGCATGATATGTACGTGAAACACGATACCATCTTCTGTTCAACCGGTTACGATGGATTGTATGTATTGAAATATGTTGACAGCACCCGCCAAAGTCAGGGCGACAGCAGTTGGAAAATTTTTGATCCACACTGCGTGGTGGTTGACTACGGCGCGGTGGTAAAATACCCCGGCAATGGCTACAACCACAGTTCGTGGCTTTCAAACAACTCAAAATACCTGGTGATGGCTGATGAAACACCGGGCACCAAACTCAAAATAGTGCATTTTCCCTGGGACGATCTGCCCGAAATCTCCTCAACCTTTGGCGTAGGATACAAAGAAGGTTCCCTGCCACACAATCCATTTATCCTGCACAAAATGGCCATCATCTCCTATTACCACGAAGGAGTGGTGGTTTTTGATATTTCAAAGCCTGAGTCGCCCCGCCTCATGGCACAATTTGATACCTATCCCGACAATACCGATTTTCACGGCATGTATGGCTGTTGGGGCGTATATCCCTTTTTGCCTTCAGGGCATATCATTGCATCCGATCAATTGTATGGCCTTTTTGTATTTGACAAAATCACAGCCACGGGGCCTGATGTAAAAAACGACTTGCAATTTGAAGTTTTCCCCAACCCCGCTACAGAAGGTTATTTTCAAATAAAATTTTATACAGGTACAGAAGGCGTGGTAAATATTGCCGTCTTCAATGCCTCAGGGCAGTGCATTTTGCGCGATGTGGCAAATGGCAGCCAATGGGTTTTTAACAAAGAACAAAGCCTTGGCAGCGGCTTGTATGTGGTTCAAATAGCGCATCAGGGCCGTGTTTACCACAGAAAAGTTGTGGTGAAGTAGCCTAGTTGCTTGTTTTACAGTGGGTTGTGCGGGTTAATTTTACCTGCATTTTGTAGGCTTTTTTAATTGAAAAAACTGCTACATTTGCACCCGAATTTTTGGCGGATTTAAATAGTACAAATTCAATGCAAAACATTGGTAAAGTAGCCCAGGTTATCGGTCCTGTAGTGGACGTAAGCTTTTCAGCTGAGAATGCCCGATTGCCTAAAATTTTCAACTCTCTTACAATAACCAAAGAGAATGGTGAAAAATTGATTCTTGAAGTGCAGCAACACTTGGGAGAGGACATGGTACGAACTGTGGCCATGGACTCAACCGAAGGTTTGACCCGCGGGTTGGACGTTGTTGACGATGAGCGACCCATAGCAGTGCCAACCGGCGAGGCTATCAGAGGGCGTTTGTTTAACGTAGTAGGTCAGGCAATTGACGGCATTGGCGAGGTAGCATCTGAAGGATCAAGAAGTATCCACCAGGCTCCGCCAAGGTTTGAAGATTTGTCAACTGCCACCGAGCCGCTTTGGACCGGTATTAAAGTTATTGACTTGCTTGAGCCCTATGCAAAAGGTGGTAAAATTGGATTGTTTGGTGGTGCCGGTGTAGGCAAAACCGTATTGATCCAAGAGCTTATCAACAACATTGCAAAAGCTTATGACGGTATATCGGTATTTGCCGGTGTGGGCGAAAGAACCCGCGAAGGAAACGACCTGCTTCGTGAAATGATTGAGTCGGGTATTGTTACCTACGGCGATGCATTCATGAAATCTATGGAAGAAGGCGGATGGGATTTGTCAAAAGTTGACAGAGAAAAACTAAAAGAATCGAAAGCCACTTTCGTTTTCGGTCAAATGAACGAGCCTCCGGGTGCACGTGCTCGTGTGGCCCTTTCAGGTCTTTCATTTGCTGAGTACTACCGCGACGGTGATGAGCAAAGCGGCGGACGCGATATATTGTTCTTTATCGACAACATTTTCCGTTTTACCCAAGCGGGTTCAGAGGTATCGGCACTTTTGGGTCGTATGCCATCGGCGGTAGGTTACCAACCCACCTTGGCTACCGAAATGGGTTTGATGCAAGAACGTATTACTTCAACCAAAAGAGGTTCTATTACCTCGGTACAAGCGGTATATGTGCCTGCGGATGACTTGACCGACCCGGCACCGGCCACCACTTTTGCCCACTTGGACGCTACCACTGTATTGTCTCGTAAAATTTCTGCGCTCGGTATTTATCCTGCGGTAGATCCACTCGACTCTACTTCGCGTATTCTTACCCCCGACATTGTAGGAAAAGAACACTACGACTGTGCCCAACGAGTAAAAATGATTTTGCAACGCTACAATGAGTTGCTCGATATCATTGCCATTTTGGGTATGGATGAGTTGAGCGAAGACGATAAATTGGTGGTATCAAGAGCCCGCCGTATCCAACGTTTCCTTTCTCAGCCATTCCACGTTGCTGAACAGTTTACCGGTATTCCGGGTGTGTTGGTGTCTATTGAAGAAACCATCAAAGGATTCAACATGATATTGGAAGGCGAAATGGACGAATATCCTGAAGCGGCCTTCAACCTGAAAGGTAGCATTGAAGATGTGAAAGAAGCAGGTCGCAAAATACTTGCTGAAGCCTAATACTACAAGAAATGTATATTGAAATAATATCGCCCGAAGCCAAATTGTATCAGGGAGAAGTACAATCGGCCAAGCTGCCCGGCGCAAAAGGACAGTTTCAGGTACTGAAAGGACACGCCCCCATAATGAGTAGCCTTGAAGCAGGTGTAATAACCCTGCAAACCACCAAAGGCGAAGAACACTTTGATGTGAAAGGAGGTGTTGTGGAAGTGAATAAGGACAAAATAATTGTCTTGGTATAGTTAAACCCTGCAAATCTGTTTAAAATAGAAACCCCGCGTGAAGTCAATTCTGCGGGGTTTTTTTATGCCTTCTCCTGCGGCTTTTTAAGCCATCTTTTGCATAAAAAAACTATTCTTGTACAATGGTAGAGTGGAATAGAGCGCAGGTAAGGCTGTTCATTGTCGCGTGGCAATTGCTTATATGGGGCATGGCTGGCGGACAGGTGTTGCCACAAAAACGTGCCGTGCCATACGCCGATTCGCTTTACAAAAGCTACCAAAAGCCACGACAGCCACTTGACCAACGCGCTGAAAAAGCCCTGCAACTAAGCGCGCTCTACCAACAGCTTTTAAATTCATCTGCCGAAACAGGGCTATCAGAAAATACGCTCAAAAGTATAAGCGACAGGCAAATACAAGTGCAGCGCTACATAGACAGCAGCCTGAGCCAATGGCCGCAACAGTTGCAAAGGCAATTCCACACCATGACCATCGATTTTAACAGCACAGACTGCGATTCGCTGAGCAGGGTATTGCTTGTGGTCCATCCCGATCAATTGGATTCCTTTCAACAATCCATTTATTATTATACCCGCCACCTTTGTATGAATGTGGAAAAGGCTTCGAAAAAACTAGCCGTTAGATTGGTGAACAGAGCGGTGAGCCTGCTTCCGCATGATAAAAAATTTCATCCTGTTCGGATTCGGTATTTTATTAGATTAGGGCATTTGTATTATGAAAAATTGCAACCCGACTCGGCACTGTATTTTTATAAACGCAACCAAGACCTGTTTGCGCAACTGCAATTGGATGCCTATTATTATATAGCCGGCTATGGTTGGGTGCAGGGCGACTATGGTTTGGGCAGAAACTATATGAATACCGGACTCACTTTGGAGAAACAAGGTATGCTGGTAGAAGCCATTGCTTATTATGAAAAAGCCATCGATATTTACTCAGCCAAAAAAGCGTATGCGGGTTTGCTTTGGGGGCAAGAGTGCCTGATGAATGCCCTATTTGATGTGGGCGACAACCGCTTTGCCGTAAAGGTTTTGCGCTCTACCGTGGTGAACCTGAAAGAATGGGAAAGCGATAAAATGCATAAACCGCTTAACTACACCATTTTGGGGCTGCTTGACGAGCTCGATTTAGCCGAAATATCGCACAACCTTCCCTTGGTTGATTCGGTTTTCAGGCTATCACATTATCGACAACTCATCAGTGATTTTTCGGAAGAGCATGCAGCAAATTGGCTCTTATCATCCCAATACAAGGCTTTTGTAAGGTCGGTAAATATGGAGCTATTGCTTGACAAACTGAAAGGAAGCAACGAGCGAAAACTCGGCAATCTGCTTGATACCCTGAGCCTGCTAAACAAACACGCTGCTGAATTGGCAGATAAAAACGAGTCGATAAAATACCAACAACAATACGTTTTTGCCAAGTGTATGGAGTTGATGTGGAAATACAGTTTGCAAGGCAACGAATTGTATTTGAAGGAATTGGATGAGTTGCTGGGCCAAAAATCAACAGAGGGAATCCGCGGCACCTTGTATCGCTTTGCCACATGGGCTTTTCATGTAGGTGGCAAGTACCGGGCTGAGCAAGACTATTGCCGGCAGCTGGCTTGGGAGTACAAATCGGGTGGTCATTTGCTCGAATTGACCAAACTGTACTTGCAAATGGCCATTTCTTACCAACTTTCTGCTGATTACAAAACCGCCCTTGCTATGCGCAATAAGTACGATAGTTTGGTGAATCCTTCATTAAACCTGCAATTCCACGCGCAGGTAGCCCGCCTCAACAAAGAGCTTCAGGTAGCAGAAGCCAACAGGGCCAAAGCCGAATTTGCCGCACAGAACGCACTTCTACAAGAGCGGCGCATGGTGCTCATATTCAGTGTGGTGGGTTTGGTTGTGTTGGTATTGCTCATCAGCAGTGTTTTTTATATCAACCGGAAACGCATTCAGGAAAAACACGCACAAGCCGAAAAAGAAAAAATTTGGCTGCAAAAGGACAACCAACACAAGGAGGCAGAAATGGAACGCGTGACCCTGGAGCTTCTGAAAAGCAATACCGCTTTTGGTCAATTGCTTGCCGATATGGAAAAGCTAACCTCCAACCTGACGGCGGAAAACAGAAAGACGGCTCGTAGCTTGCTCATTGAGCACAAAAACAAAGCGCAGGAAGATATTTGGCACCAATTCAACTTGCAGTTTCAACGGCATTACCACAATTTTTACAAAAAGCTGCTGGCACAATTCAACGCGCTCACGCAAACCGAGCAACGCATTTGCGCTATGCACCTGAGTGGCTTGTCGAGCAAGGAAATTAGTGCCATTACAGGGCAAAGCCTCAATGCGGTTTATGCGCACAAAAGCAACCTGCGCAAAAAAACAAACACCCAAAGCGATGAGGAATTGTATAGCCGCTTGCAACAAATAGCCGCTGCCTGAGTGGTTTGAGCCGGAGGTTAAACCTTATGATGGTTGTGTTGGTCTTGGGTTTTGTTTGAAGTTGTAACCTACAGAATTACAATACATAAGCTTGTAAATTAAGCTGAATTTAAGGTGCTTTTTTTGTGGTTTAAGGTTATCTTAAGGTGGGTTTTGCATGTTCTTGAGCGGATAAAATACATGTTTGAGCCGCCAACAAATTTTACCATCAAGATGCACAACCAAAAACAGCAACGGATTTTTAAAAGACTTGAAGCAGCACAAATTTTAGGCGGCAGGCAACTGCACGGCCTTTGGTTTTCGAAAGTTGAAACGGATGGCAGGTTTTTTACCCGAAAAAAGCTGGGGGCAAAAATTTGGTATTCCGCACTTGCTGTTTTGCTTTTGGCTACTTGTTTTCAGTTGGCTGTTTGGCTTCAACTGCAAGCCGAAAACCACCGCAGTAGGGAGGCTTTGGAACTGGCAAAACTCCGGCTGACGGACACGCACATCCCACGATTGGAACCCGTGAAAAGCGGTACAACAGAGAAGGTTCATTTGCAAGCCGCGCCCGGCAAAAAATACAATTCAACCATCGTCCTCAGAGAAATCTATTAAATCAGCTTGGGTAGATTGATGCTATTGATGATGACCTTAAATCAATGCGATACATACCAAATTCTCTGAGGACGATTCAATAACCCGAACGGTAATGACCACTGCAATTCTGTAATACCTGCCATAAATAGCTCATTCAATAACTAATGCAAAATGGGACAATGGGTGCAAATAACCCCAATAACACAGGGATTTGCTATTGTTCTTCCTACCTTGTTGTAGCTCCTTCAGCCTTGGAGGAGCTATTTTGGTTGCTGTGTTTTGGAAAAATTATGATGGTAGTATTGCCTTACTACTTGGCTATTGGTTATTTATTAATGTTTTGGGGTTTGAAACACGCTTGATATTCAGAGTTTTACACAACCATACCGCCTTTGAAATACGATCTAATAACTTTAATTACAACAAGATAAAGAGACTTGATAGACTATTTACTTGAATTATTATTTTCCAAAGTCAAATTTTGATCTTACCGTCTGAAAGTTGTGCTCGTTGCTCCTTTCTTGTACTTTTTATGCGCAGCGGTTTATTTGTCTTTTAAAGGTGCTTATGAATGCTAAAGAGCATTTGCTTGACCAAAAAGTCAATCTCGCCAAGGCGATTCTGAACAAAAAAAAAACTCTCACACCTTGGCGTTAGTACAGCTTTTTGTTCCTGGTAATCACCGCTGGCTGAGCGTAGCCGAAGCCAAAACCAAAGACTCATACAGCTTTTAGCTCCAAGTGGAATTTCGATTATTTCTCCACCAAAAAGAAAAAGCGCCGTCCTAATTGTATTAACAAGAAGCCTCCTTATTGAATGATCTCATTACGCAAGCGAAATGATTTGACTTTAATTTATCAGAGTTTGGAAAGTCATTTTATAGTTAACCCCGAAACTCCTGCTACTAACTTAGGTACTTAGCCACAATAGGCATGCGGCGCCCCATACCAAAGGCTTTTTCCGACACGCGCAAAATGGGTGCGGTTTGGTAGCGTTTCCACTCGCTTTGGTTTACCAGTTTCAATACGCGTTTCACCACCTGGGCATCAAAACCCAACTTTATGAGTTCTTCCGGGCCTTTTCGTTGCTCTATGTACAAATGCAAAAGGGGATCGAGTTGCTCGTAGGGCGGCAATGAATCACTGTCTTTTTGGTCTTCTTTGAGCTCGGCACTCGGCGGTCGGTCTATGATAAATCGTGGGATAATTTCTTCGTTGCGGTTTATGTATTCTGCCAGCTCATACACCGCGGTTTTATACACATCGCCAATTACGCTGAGGCCGCCACAGAGGTCGCCATAAAGGGTGCCATAGCCCACGGCCATTTCGCTTTTGTTGGTGGTATTGAGCAGTATATAGCCCAGCTTGTTTGATAGAGCCATCAGAATTACCCCGCGACTTCGCGCTTGCAGGTTTTCTTCTGTCACATCGTTTGCCAATCCTTTAAAATGTTCGCTAAGCTCTTGTTCAAAGGCAGTATATATATTTTTAATAGGAATGGTTTTGTAGGCGCATCCCAGGTTTTGGGCCAGTTTTTCGGCTTCGCTCACCGACAAGCTGTGGGTATATTGCGAAGGCAACAAGACGGGAAGCACATTTTCGGCGCCCAGTGCTTCAACAGCCAGTGCGCAAACCACTGCCGAGTCGATACCGCCCGACAGGCCCAGGGTAGCTTTTTTAAGTCCCAGTTTGCCAAAATAATCTTTTATACCCAACACCAGTGCATCGTGCACCATTGCAATAGGGTTGTTTGCGGTAGGCTTTTGAGGCTTGGTTTCTTCGGTATCAATATACAGGAGCGATTCTTTGAACTGTGGCAGGCTCGCCACGGTGTTGCCATCGGCATTTACAAAGCGCGAATCGCCGTCAAAAATGAGTTCTGTTTGTGCGCCAACATGGTTAACATATACTATGGGCAAATGGTACCGTTGGGCATTTTTTGCCAGTATGTCGTTGCGTTTTATGGCCTGTTTTCCTGAAAAAGGCGAGGCGGCAATATTCACCATTAAACCAGGCTTTTCCGCTATGAGCTCGTCCATGGGATTTTGGTAGTACAGCGGCACATCGTCCACATTCCACAGGTCTTCACACACGGTTAGCGCCACTTTTTCTCCCGCTATTTCTACGCATTTAAAACTGCGGTTGGGTTCAAAATAGCGGTATTCGTCAAAAATATCGTAGTTGGGCAGCAGGGTTTTGTACACCACCTCCTGTATTTTTCCATTGGCCAGCACAAAAGCCGCGTTGTGCAGGGGCTTGCCTTTACCACTTGTGTTTTTGGCAGGCGCACCCACTATGGCGGTTATGTTGGTACAGTGGGCCGCAATGTTTTGCAGTGTTTCTTCTACCAAATCAATAAAATGGTTGAACTCCAAAAAATCGCGGGGCGGATAGCCACACACGGCAAGCTCGGCAAACACCACCAAATCGGTGCTGCCTTTACAAGCTTCTATGGTTTGGATGATTTTGGTTGAATTCAGCTCAAAATTGCCCGTGTGGTAGTTGAGCTGAGCCAGGCATACTTTCATCGGCTACAGAAAAATTCCTACGTTGAGCGAGATGTAAGAATTCACAAAACGTGCATTCTGAAACAGGTTGCTGTATTTTTCGGTTTCGGTTTTGGAGAGTATGCTGCCCAAACCGGCATTGTAGTCTATGCCCATATGTATGCGCGAGTTGCCTCCCAACGAATATTGGCCACCCAGACCCACTACAAAATAGGGGTTTATAAAACCGGGTTTGTAGCGCACATCGGTAGCGTAGGTTTTGCCGGTAAAGTCGTGCAATGAGCCATTGTCGGGGTTGTACTCCGTGCCATCAAGCGATACTTTGGTTTTGCCGTTCAGGGCAAAGTCCATGGCAAAACCAATGTTGCCAAAGTAGCGTATGTAGCCTATTTCGTTGGTTTTGAGTCTGATAAGTGCAGGTATGTGCAGGTATGAAAGTTTTACGGGATCGTATTTTACACCTGAGTAAACATAGGGATTGCTTGCAGTAGGAAAAGGCTGTGCGGAGGTGTTGACACCTGAAAATTTTCCGCCGGTAAACACGTGGTTGATACCGAGTGCCAAGTGGTAGTTTTCGGTAAAATGAATTTCGCCCATAAGGCCATAAGAAAAGCCCAGACGTGCTCCATTGGTCATAATATCCACATGGTCGGTGTTGTCAAGGTCTTCGCCGCTTATCCAGCCAATGTTGGGGTTAGCTGCAAAGCCCAGACTGAATTTTTTGTCTTGAGCAAATAAGTTGATGGCAAGGCTTGCCAAAACAATAAGCAGAAGGTGCTTTTTCATACTTTTGCGTCGTTTTAACGGGTTACAATGCGACAAACATACCTAAAAATATCATTTCTTTTTTTGGTCGTTTTATCGATTTCCGGTTGTAATGACAATCGATACGAAGTTGATTTAACCGGAATTGAAGTCAACATTCCGCTCACACGTTACGAGGAAAAACTTGCTGCGCTGAGTGATGAAGGTTTTGAATCTGATTTTAATGCCCTTATACAGCAATATCCGCTCATGAGCGAGGTATTTGTGGAGCAAATTATTGGTGCGGGCCGCGTGGCAAACCCCAATTACCGCGTGTTGAAACGCGCCCTGCTCGATTCAAATTTTAAGGAAATTATTGCCGATGTTGACAAACAGTTTGCCGATTTGGGCACGATGGAAGCAGACATTAACAGGGCTTTTGCGCATGTGGCTTACTACTTTCCACTCGATACACTGCCGCAACACTGCTACACACTGGTAACGGGTATGCGCGTGCCGGGATTAACCTACGAAGGGATTTTGGGTGTTTCGTTGGATTGGTACATGGGCCGCGGCTACAAATACTACCACACACAGGTGTTTCCAAAATACATGCAGCGCCGCATGCAGCAAGAGTATATAGTGCCGCAGCTGGTTGAAGGCTATTTCAGAGACAAATATCCGCTCGAAAAAAATACCGATGGCACCTTGCTCAGCGAGATGATTTATTGGGGCAAGCAGTTGGAGTTTACCAAAATGATGATTCCCGAAGTGCCCGACTCCATCATAATAGAATACACTACCGAAAACATGAAGTGGTGCAAAGACAATGAGTGGATGATATACAAGCACTTTGTTGACCGAAACTTGTGGTACTCAACCGATCAGCAGGAAATTTTCCGCTATGTGAGCGATGGTCCCTACACGGTGGCGCCCGATGTGCCCAGCGAATCTGCACCGCGTATGGGTTGGTTTACGGGTTGGCAAATTGTGCGCAACTACCTGAAACACGAGAAAGGCAATCCGGCGGAGTTGCTTTTTAACAACAACAACTACCAGGACATTTTCAAAAAGGCACGCTACAAGCCGTAGGGGAGGGCGGAAGGCAGTTTTTAGGTTTCAGTTATCAGTCGTGAAATGTCCAGAGTCTAAAGTCCAATGTCACAGGTAATTAAAAATTGAAAAATGCAAATTAGGGGGAATCGGAGTTTAAAGAGGAGAAGTTTAAGGCCTGCCCGAACATTCGTGGGCGGGTTTAAAGGATGTGAAAGTCCAGAGTCTAAAGTCCAAGGTCACATGTAATTAAAAATTGAAAAATCCAAATTGGATTGGAGTTTCTGGTTCAGAAAGTATAGCATTGTTTTACAAGAGATTTAGCTCCTTCCCCGCGGGGAAGGCGGGGGATGGGGCGAACCGGGACGATGAGTTTAAAGCCTTCCATTCCACGGTTGTCTGACATCTAAAAGATGCCTGACAACTTTGAGCAATTTCCAGAGTCTAAAGTCCAAGGTCACTGACCAATTAAAAATTGAAAAATGCAAATTGAATATTAGGGGAATTGGAGTTTAAAGGCTGTGAATGCCCCGAGTCTAAAGTCCAAGGTTACGCGCAATTGAAAATTGAAAAATCCAAATTGGATTGGAGTTTCTGGATCAGAAAGTACAGCATTGTTTTACAAAAGATTTAGCTCCTTCCCCGCGGGGAAGGTTGGGATAGGGCGAAACGGGATGATGAGTCTAAAGCCTTCCATCCCACGGTTGTCTGACATCTAAAAGATGCCTGACAACTTTGAGCAACGGAGCTGAAACCTGAATCAGTGGCGAGTAGGCGGGGTGTATTGGGGTTGTGAGTTTAAAGAGGAAAATTTAAAGTTTAAAGGGTACGATAATGACCAATTAAAAATTAGGGGGAATTGGAGTTTAAGGGCTGTGTATGCCCCGAGTCTAAAGTCCAATGCCACAGGTAATTAAAAAGGCTCAAGTAAAATATTTGGGGATTTAGTGTTATTTGCATTCTAAAATATTACCACTTGAACCGAGCATTGTTAGAAGCCGTATTGCCGTCAGACCTGTTACTCTACTTTGATATAACAGGTTTTAAAGAAGAACATGACACCAAAGCTGATCAAAAGATTTTGGTTATAGACTTGACTGAGAAGAATGAGATCAGAGTTGAGGGCTGTTCATTTGACAACTATGAGACCAAGGATTTCTTTCCGGCAAAACGAGTTCAAGACTTTCCCTTACGTGGCCACCCGGTTTATTTG
>WGNN01000111.1 GCA_016124515.1 bacterium | reverse complement strand
CAACAGGTTGAGTTTTTGTATGATGGAAACGGCGGTTAAACCCGCTAAGGTGCTGCAAAATGTAGTTACCAAAATGGGGATGAAATACTCGGTAGGATTTATTTGTCCCTGTCCCAATTCCGAAATCAAGATCATGATACTGAGCGGAATAATGGTGAGCCCCGAAGTGTTGAGCACCAGAAACATGATTTGCGCATTAGTGGCGGTTTCTTTGTTGGTGCTAAGCGTTTGCAGTTCTTCCATCGCTTTTATTCCGAGCGGAGTTGCGGCATTGTCGAGCCCCAGCATATTGGCCGAAATATTCATCATCATAGCGCCAAAAGCGGGGTGGTTGTCGGGTACCTGTGGAAAAAGTTTTCTGAAAAGCGGCGACACCGCTTTGCTCAGCTTGTTTATCACACCGCCCGCTTCGCCCACTTTCATCAGGCCCAGCCAAAGGGTAAAGGCCCCGGCAAATCCCAGCGAGATTTTGAATCCCGTTTCGGCCATATCAAAAGTGGTCTGTATGGCTGTATTGAATATTTGGGTGTCGCCAAAAGCCAATTGGGGCCAGAAAATGCCCAACACGGCTTTGAGCACACATAGTGCAAACGACAGCACAAAGAAGGCAATGAACAGGTAATTGAGCGCCATGTGTCAAAAATAGCTATTCGCCTGTTTTCAACTTGAAGCAAGCGGGCAATTGCAGGCTTTGCACTGTGTAGTTTGGTAGAAGCACCGCTATTGTAGCATCTTTGCGGCACCATGACAGAAACCAAGCGCCCTACCCATTTTCTTCTGCTGTTTTGCTACGGCCCCAACTACTGGACCCAACTCACCGTTTTGTCGTTTTTATCGGCTCAGTGCCGCTTGGATGTGGATATTCCACAATTCAGAACCATAGTTGTTACTGATAAAAAGCGCTATGTAAAAGCCTATTTCGGCTCGTGGATAGAATTGATTGAAGTGGATAAAACCAAGCTCGAAGAGATGACCGCAGGCCCCAACGGACATTTGCAGTTTAAGCTCGGAATTATGTACGATCTGCTGCGCTCGCGTGGCGGAAATATTCTTACGATTGAAAGTGATGTGTATTTTGAACAATCGCCCTTGGTGGCTTTCAATGCGTTGGACAAAGGAAAAATAGCCTTGGGCAAATTGGCTGACAATGCTTATGACAAAGCGGTTTTAGGCATGTCCGACAGGCATTTGCCGCACTTGGAACGGTGGCTCAACCAACTAGAAAATGAACAGGTTGAATGGCTCGACATTCCGGGGGAAGAAATCGCCCATGTTGAGGTGGAGCAGGTAACGCATTATTTTCACTTCCGCGGCGCTATGGATGAACGCTTGCCACAAATAGAGCGGTTTTTTGGGCGCTACTACTACCACGAAATGGGCGAACTATATAGTATGGTAAACTTGTGGACGCCTGATAAATGGCATTTGGATGTGAGTGAACTTCCCGAAGAGCTGATTTAAAACCTGCTATTTGAGCAAGCTGAAACGCAATTGTGCGTAAACACCAAATTTTTGACGCAAAAGGGGATAAAAGTTGCCCGCACCAAATTGCACACCACCTTCCATTTCAATTTTGAAAAGCTTGCCCAGCATTACACCCGTTCCAACCCCCAGGTTGCTGTAGTAGATGCTGTTTTTGGCATAAGACTGATCTATCAAATAGTCGGCATGCTCGCCTTCAATTTTAAAGTGCTGCATACTGTAAAGATGCAGGTTGGTGGCGCCACGGGTATAAAGTAGCGGGTGTGTTTTTGACCAATGATATGAAACTTCTAATGGCAGGTAAAGTGAATAACCCCGGGCGGTAAGCTCGTGCAATTCATATTCGCCTTCGTGGGGCAAAATGTGGAGCAGCGAGGCATCGTAGCGGAGCTTTTGGTGTTCCGCTTCGTTGAAACTGAGAAATTGGATGCCAATACCGGTGCTGAAACTGAATTTTCCGTAATCCAAACCCGCCATCAATAGTGCGGCAAAAGGCCTTTGCTTATTTATGAGGTAGGTATTGATGTATGATTCGTGCATGCCGGCGGTGATGTGCCAACCCAGTGGAAGTGGTTGTTTTATCACTTTGGGCTTGTCTTCCTTGGCCTTCACTTTGGCTTTTTCTGCGGTTTTTTCTACCGCGCTGTCGGCCAATGGTGGGTTGGTGGTATTGCTGTCAATGGCAATTATTCCGTTGGCTATTTTTTCTTCTATCAGCTTTTTCATGCTTTTGCGTGGGCCTATGCTGCGGTGGCTGCCATTAAGCGTATTGGGTTCAAAACCATTTTCTAATGAATTGCCCAACGAATGGCTTCCGTTTTCTTCGTTGCCTGTGCTCAGTGTGCCTCCGCTCAGGTTGCTGGTTGTGCTTATGGCACCCACTCCATTGGCTGCCAAACCGTAGTTGCTGCTGCTGCCGTTGCCTGTATTTTTATTAGACTTACCAAAATCAGACAGGCTTTGAAGGTATCGCAGGTATTCGCGGTCAATGGTTACCGTGTTGGCATCTTCCGCCTCTGAGCCGTTATTCGATTTGCCCTTGTTGTTGCGTAACACTATTTGTTGCAGCGAATCAATGAGACGTTGCTCAAATTTTTCGTTGTGTTGCAGGCGGCTAAGTGTTTCGTTTTCGCGGTGCAGTAGGCTTACTTCATTTATTTGCTCGTGCAGGTTTTTGGTCAGGCTGAAGTTTTTGAGCAAGAGCCAACCATTGGTAAGCAAAAAGAGCAACAGCAAGAGCCAAGTGTATTTGCGCCAGTTGAATTCTTTGTGCGGCAGTTTGTCGAGCGATTCGTTGAAACGTTTCAGCTCGGCTTTGCTCGGGCTCACATTGGCCGTGTAAGCCTCAAGCCGTTCCCTTATATTTTGGTCTGCTTTATTGCTCATGGGCCATTTTTTTAGTGATTCCGAGTTCGTTTGTTGCCAGTTCGCGCAGGTTTGCCTTCGCTTTTGATAGGTTAGATTTTGATGCTCCAACAGAAATTTCGAGCATTTCGGCGATTTCCTGATGCGAATAACCTTCTATCACAAAAAGCGAAAATACAACTCTGTAGGCGGGTGATAGCCGCGAGATAAGTTCCAGTATTTGTTCAGCGTCAAACTTCTCCAGTATTTCATTGTCAACGCTTGCGTCGTAGTCTATTATTTCAAGTGTTTTTGGCACCGATTGGTATTTGCGGTAATAATCAATGGCGGCATTAATGGTTATGCGACGAAGCCAAGGTTTAAACGGTTGGCTTTGGTTGTACTTATCCAATTTGCCAAAGGCTTTGATAAATGCATCGTGGGTTATTTCCTGCGATTCTTCAGCCGAAGAGCTGTACCTGAGGGCAATGGTATATACATAAGGATAGTATATTTTATACAGCTCGTTTTGTGCATACCGTTTGCCGTTAAGCGCTTTGTCTATTAACTTTTGCTCGCTCATTTTATACAATCGGCCTGCCAATACGTGGTATTTTTTACAAAGGTTGCCACCGGGCAAATAATTGTGCAAAGTTTTATTCTAAATTTTAACGACAAATTGATTTGCAACAGCTTTTGGTGGTAAAAGTGCTTGTTTTTCAGTGGGTTGTGGGTTCATTTTTTGTCCTTGTAATGAATTGAATTCCTTAACTATATAGTAAGCCGCTGCACCGAAACCACGGTCTTAACTGCCCCAAGTGAAATTTTCATTTTTTTTCATGGCAGTGGAAACCTTTCGTCGCGGGCTTCCGTATTGGCGAGCCGAATAAAGAATTTGAATCGAATGATAAAATTACGTAGCATAATAGTTGTTGTTTCAGTGGCGTTTTTGGCTTGGTCATGTACCCATCCTGCTGAGAACGCCACCGCAAACAACCAAAACAACAATACAGGTGGAAACAACAACACCAACACCACCGACAAATCTTGCAACCCCGATTCGGTGTATTTTGCCAACGATATTTTGCCCATAGTACAAAGCAATTGTGCCAAATCGGGCTGTCATGATTCAAAATCGCATCGTGAAGGAGTAAATCTTAGCGATTATAAAAACATCAAACGCTATGTAAATGCGGGCAATCCAAACCGCTCCACTTTATTTTCAATTATTGGCCGCGGTATGCCGCCTTACTACGAGCAGCAAGTAAGCAGCACACAGAAACAGGCCATTGGCGATTGGATTTCGCAGGGCGCCAAAAACAACTCATGTACCGATGCTTGCGACACCACCAACTACGGTTTTAAGGACGTGATACAACCTATTCTAACCAAATATTGCGGCGGTTGTCATGGAGCTTCAAGTGGTTCAGCGGGTGTTAAAATGATTGGCTACGACAATGTGGTGGTATATGCCGACGACTACAGCTTGCTCAATGCCATACAACGCGTGCCCGGCCGATTGCCCATGCCGCCCGACAATGCGCTACCCGATTGTGAAGTTAAATTAATTGAATTGTGGATCAATGCGGGAACACCAAATAACTAGAAATTCAAATACAGGTTCAATTGTTAGTTTGCCAATACCTGCCGAACAATATGTTTTGACTGTTTTCATTTTGTTTGCATTCTTTTTAAACACATACTTCATCGGCAGGTATTTTTTTCAAATCGCCTTTTAGACCCTTTTTACCAAATATTTTCCGCCCGGCATTCATCCCCTGAGTGCCGGGTTTTTGTTTATTAATGGGTTGATTTTACGGAGCAGAATAAATAACCAAAGTATCGGGGTAAACTAACATATGGCTTTCTATACTCTGCTAAATGAAAGTCAAATCCGTTATTCAGTGTATTGAAATGAGCTTGGAATTACAATAAGCGGGCTTTTTTTAATGGAATATAGACGACTCTTTTCCTTTTACTGAAGAAATAATTGAAATTCCGCACCAAAACAAAAGGCTGTATGATCTTTTCTTGGCGAAAGTTTTTTCCTAAGAAAGGAGCAACGAACCACTTCCTACAACGGTTGCTACAATCTTGCAAATCGAAACAAATCCTTTGCTATTATCCGTTTGGAGGTGTTGGCTTTTACCACAGAGTTAAGCAAATTGATTTGGAGTGTTGGCAATTCTGTCAATTACCGCTCAAGCCGCTCGGGCTTTTACTTTTTGCATTACCAAAAAAGTAAACAAAAACGCTAGAACTCAGCAAACTCACACGCCAAGGCGTGCTCAAACACCACTGAGTTCCGTATGTAAATGGCTTCTTAGGGTTCAATAGTAGATTTCTCATTGTGAATTGAAAAGAGAGTTTCGACCTTTATGGCGTTATGACGGATCTATTTCTTTTTAGTGGAGAAGCAATCGAAATTCCGCATGGAACAAAGAGCTGTTTGAGCCTCTAGACAGAAACAAAAGGTACAAACTTTGGTTATTCTCTCGCTATAGTTCTGCTGGTTATAAAATGGGTTACCTTTCGCCACAGGTTTATACCTTGTAGTACCATGTATTTGCTTCGTCTTTTATTACTCGCGTGGCTGATGTGTATTTCTGCTTTTTGTGTAAGGGCACAGACAGAAAAACCATTTCCGGCCAATACCGCACAGGTTTTGCGTCGCTCTAAGCATGTATTATTTCAACGTTGGGTTGGTGGAAAAAAGCTGACGAAAAAGCTCACCCAAAATTTCAAAACCGATGAAGAAAAGGCACTTGCTATAAGCAATTGGATTATTTGCAATCTATCGTTTGACTACCGCGGATTTATGAGATACCGTAGCGATATAAGGAGTTCGGCGGTGGTAATGCGCAAAGGCAAAGCACTGCCTGCCGAATTTTGTGTTCTATTTGTAGAAATGTGCGAAAGTGAGGGGATTGAAGCCATGATTATTGAAGGTTATAAAAAACCGACAGAGTTTCTGCCCGGCGATTCAATTGTTTTTGCCAATCACTACTGGAATTTGGTAAAGCTGAACGGCACTTGGTATGCACTTGATTTGTGGCGTGCCAATGGTTTTTTTGAATGGCGAAAAATGCGCTTCAGGAAATTGCTGCTCAAGCTTTTCAATATACCTTATGTGCCGCGGTTAAAATTTGTGCAGCAAACCAATTTGTCGTGGATATATCCTGCAACGGATGATTTGCTGCGCGTGCAAGTGCCGGTGGTAGCCAACTTCCAAATGCGCTATCCACAGTTGCCGCTAAGCGTTTTTTATGAGTCTGACGATTCGGTAAGGACTTTTTTGAGTGTTGATACGGGCAAGTATGCGGGTTATTTGGTTGATCAATTGCACGACCTGACAAGCTATGACAAGGAAATGCAGATAAGCAAAAAAGCCCTGCAATACAACCCGCTCAACCACAACTCAGCTGCCAAGGCAGTTTACAATGCATTCTTTGAGCGACTAAACAACCACTACGGCTTTGATGAAAATATTAAGTCAGATAAACCGGAAGCTTTGTATGAGCTTGATTCTATTGGCACATTGGCCGATTCGCTATTAGACCTGAGCTTGTTGGATGTGAACCAATATTATGAAAAACAATTTGATAGAAACAATAAATGGCGGAGTGAGAGAATGGAACACGACCGCGAACTCATCAGACGCATATACGCCTTGCGACGCCACAAACAAGCGATTTTGAAAATGCGCTACGCCGATAAAAACAGGCTGAAGCGCGCTTTGGCAACAATGGGAAAAACGCGGGAAAAAGTGTCGGCATTGAGCATAAATGAGGTGGAGCGAAGGGACAGACCCAACTCCGAAGGTTTTGATTCGCTGAAGTTTGAGAAGGAATGGAAAGAGAAAAAGTATGCAATAGACTCGCTGCAAAAATGCCTGAGCCGATTTATGGATGGGCAACTGTGTATGCGAAACAAGTTGACCCTGCAAGCCATGAATTTGTCGTACAAAAACCATAATAAATTTTATGCATTTTTGGTAGCCAATTGGTACTTTTCGTTTTTTGATGCTTCCTTTATCCATTTTGATGATTTTTACCTGAGTAAAACTGATTATTACAACAAACTGCAACAACTACAAAGCCTCAACCAAACAGCCTATGTGCGGCCTACGCGTTACCAAGACTCTTTGATAATGGACTTTAACAGGTATTTAATGGCTTACATAGGCGCCGTCATTGCGGGTTTGAAATTTTTGGAAGCGAGCAAAAGAACCAATTTCTACAACACGGGAGAAGAAGAACTGTACCGCCAATTGCAAACCGATTGTGATAGTTTGCTGGGTAATGAAATACGGTATTCAACCCGATTGTATGATTTGCAACGCTATAGTATTGAGCTCCTGCACAAAGAGTTGCGACTATTGCCGCGTATGGGCACATGGATGAAACGCGATATTATTTCTGAGAATTTTCGTTACCACTATTTACGGGGATATTTGCAGCATAAGAAAAACTACCATCGACAAATTATCCAATCATATAAAAACCATTTGCGGAGCTACACCAACACCATAAAGCGCAATATTGTGCTTTATGAAAAAAAGGAGTTATAGTGCGGTGTTTTATTTACAGTTGAAGGTTTTTTATTATCAACGGAGCAATGCTTTTCACTTGCAAAAAATCAGAATGGATTTTGGTAGCAAGGTGGTGTGTATTGGTGCACACCACTTTTTCTATGAGTCCTGAATCTTGCAGTTTGTCAAGTCCGTTGTTTACAAAAAGGCCGTGCGATGCTATTACGAAAATCTTGCCCGCACCTGCACTTTTATACGCTTCAGCTGCCGAAATAATACTGGAACCTGAGCGTATCATATCGTCGTAAATAACCACCATTTTTCCTTCCACATCGGCGTTTATGGCCGTTACTTCCGTTTGGTCTTTGCCGCCGCGACGTTTCAATACAAAGGCCGCTTGCACCTGCATGTCGTTGGCCAATGACTCAACCCATTTGGCGCGCCCGGCATCGGTACTTGCTAAAATGAAGTCATTGCCCGCCAATTCGCTACAGGCTTCCGCTATTATAGATTTGCAATAAATATGGTGACTTTGCAGGCCATTTCCAAAGTAATAGGGCAGGCCTTCGGTGTGCAAGTCAAACAGGTAAATGTGGTTGCCACGGTGGCTTTTGGGCAGGTAACTCAGCAGCCGGGCGCGGTTTTTGGCGGTCACTATTTCGCCTTTTTTTACAGCGCGCTCCATGGTAGAATATCCAAAATAGGGAACCACTAAGTGCAGCGAAGAGCAGCCAAGGTCCACCGCAGCCGAAGCCAAATCGTAGAGTTCCATAGTATCTGAATCGCTGCAAGTGGCACCCAAAATTATAACCCTTTGGTGTTGTATATCATTTTGCATGCGGTAATAATGCTCCCCATCGCTAAAGGTATCGCGGGTAATGCCAAGGGCTTCAACCGCAGCGGTTTCCAAAATTTCATTGGCCAAATATTGGTAGTTGCGGGTGCTCAGTAGAACTGTGGGTTTCATTGGTTATATATTACAACTGGGGTAAACAATATCGATTTTTATTTACAGGGAAATCATTACCAGATTACGTCAATGGGGTATTCCCGGATGCCGTTTCTATTGAGGTTATACTAATATTTTCAGCAATACATTGAGCAATAATCAAACGGTCGAATGGATCTCTGTGGTAATAGGGTATTTTGTGGAGTTGAATGAGGTGTTCTTGCGTTATTTGCATGATGTCAATGCCTGATTTTTGGATTAAATCAAAGAATTCTTTGAGGGAGATACCCAAAACCAGTTTACCTAATGATAATTTTATTGAAATCTCCAATAGAGACGCAATACTTATACAAGCCTGTTTGTGTATTGACTCAATCATCGTTTTAATAGGATTTGGAAGCGCATTGTCAAGAGCCAGAAACCAAATTAGCGCAGGTGTATCGAGCAGCAGATTCATTTACATATATGCTTTAAAATCATCCAATGGTTCATCGAAGTCATCCAACATTTTAACTTTCCCCTTCGCCAGACCTGCTATGCGTTTATTTTTTTTGCTGCGATCAATTTTTGATTTTAAGAAATCTATAAAATCTTCAACTTCCCGTTGAAGATCAAGTGGAAGTGAGTTTATCTTTTCAATAGCTGGTTCAGGTTTCATGTTGCCAATTTAAAAAGTATTTGTCGAAATCTGTTTGTTTGGTACAAAATGGAGTTGCATGAGACAGGGAAGCGGTTTAATACCTGAAGTTTACACTGGTAAAAGCCCTAATTCACTGCAAATGTGAGTCTATTATTCGCGATTTTTTGTGTGGACCAAATATTTTGTATCAACAGCATCAACCAACCAAACACCATTTTCCGACAAGAAGAATTGATGGCCATCGGCAAACATTTGGCCGGCATCAATGGTGAGCACGACCGGTTTTCCGTGTCTTGTGCCTACTGCACGGGCACTTTCTTTATTGTCAGAAAGATGCACGTGCAACCTGTTCTGTTTTTGCAGACCACGTTGCATGATACTTTCAAGATTTTTTTGGGCCGTGCCGTGGTAAAGCAAAGCGGGTGGTGGTGTCGGTTTCAGAGCCACATCAACCTGAATGGAATGGCCTTGGTTAGCCCGTATTTTGCTTTTGTCGGCGCTAAAGGCAAAACGTTTCTTATCGTTGGTAGCCACCGCTTCGGTCAGTTCGTCGCTGCTGAAAGCGAAGAAGAATTTGGCACAATTTTCAAGCAATTGGTCCACCGCCACCCAGCCATTTTCATCCATATCGAGCTGTGCCTTTTCGGGTTGGTGCCGCAGCAAAAAGCTACACAATTTGCTTATTTCTTTGGTTTTGTTGCTTGGCATGATAAGGTTTCTTCAAAATTAATACAGCCAAAACTAAAGTTTCATTGCAAGCTGTTTGTTTTCAATTTGGCAAGGACAGTTCGTTTGCTTTTTTGTGTATGTTTGCTTCATACCAAAAATGAATGCCTAATGAAAATGGAGAGACATAGAATTGGATTTGACCATACAAATAGTTGGTTGGTTTATTGGGGTAATGCGTATTGAACGTATTGTTTACTATGATTTTCAAATGAGATATTGTTATGTTGGTTCGCAGTATTAAAAGGACATGGGGACTTAAATTGAAGGTGTTAATCAAAATGATCGCAGGATTGTGTCTTGTATTCTTTGGAGAGGAACTGGCCTTATACGTTTACAAATACTATTACAAAAATTCAAACCTTGCAATTCTTGGTATTTTAGCTGTTGTTATTCTGATGTTTGGATCTACATTTATTTCTTGGCCAATAATAAGGTGGAGTTCAAAAATTGATAAAAGGGTGAAGAAATGGAACAAACCAGCTAAAGTAATCGCATATACTTCTATTTTGGTTATCTTCTTCATTCCTCACATGGCATCAATAGTTTTGTTTTATAAAAATACCGATGAATATCACATCAAACAACTTGACGCTTATGGTATAACGCAAATGGTATATATAGCTGGGAAAATAGAAGGTGAAAATAGCAGACATGATTTGTTATTTGAATATAATCATGACGGAGAAATATTTAATGGAATGTTAAACAGATGGAAATTTCAAGTTGGCGACTCCGCATTAATCATTTATTCAAGTGAAAACCCAAGCGAACTTGAGTGGTATCAGAAATACATAGAAAATAAAGATAAAAACCAACATAAAGGTCTAATACCGTTCTGGAGGGTTTCTTCAGTTCATTAGCAATTTCTGTAGCATGGAAACGCGGCTTGGCTGTTACTGCCATTGGACTTGCCTTTATTTAATGAGTTTTTCGGTGAAGCTGCGACGAACGATTAACACAGCGGCTGGTTGCGTAAGTTTTAGGGACATCAACCTGAATGAAATAGCCTTTATTTGCTTATATGTTGCTTTTGTTGGCACAAAAGGCAAACCGTTTCTTAGCGTTTGTAGCCACCAATTCCGTCTCTCCGGCCTATTGGAGTTAGTTTTCAATTTGGCCAGGACGGTTCTCATGCTTTTTTGTGTACGTTTGCTTGATACCAAAAATGAATGCCTAATGAAAATGGAGAGACATAGAATTGCATTTGGCCACACAAATGGTTGGTGGGTTTATTGGGGTAATGCGTATTGAACGTATTGTTTACTTTGATTTTCAAAGGGGTTAGTGGTATAATCAAGTTAGCTATTTGTAAGTAGAACAAAACAAGTTCAAAAAATACTGTTGAATGAAAATTACAATTTTAGACGACTACCAACACATTATTGGGAAACTCAAATGCTTTGAGCTTTTAAATGGTCAAAATGTTGAGATTTTGCATGAAACTGAGAAGAATATCGACAATCTTTCCAGATTAATTGCTGATACTGAAATTTTAGTTCTAACGAGAGAACGCACTGAAATAACACACGAACTTTTGAGTAAATTACCAAAACTTAAACTCATAAGCCAAACAGGTAAAATATCTAATCATTTGGACCTAATTACATGTACCAGACACCATGTTGCAGTTGCAGAAGGCATTGGATCGCCTGTTGCACCAGCAGAACTGACTTGGGCATTGTTGATGAATACTGTTAGGCAAATTCCGCAAGCGATTGAAGGTATGAAAAATGGTAAATGGCAAATCAATATTGGTTCAAACATAAACGGAAAAACAATAGGGATTTTTGGATACGGAAAAATAGGACAAAGAATAGCTCAATATGCTAAAGCTTTTGGAGCAAATGTTTTAGTTTGGGGAAGTGAAACTTCAAGAAACAAAGCTGTTGAAGATGGCTTTCAAAAAGCTGAGAGCAAAGAATATTTCTTTAAAAATGCTAATATCATAACACT
>WGNN01000075.1 GCA_016124515.1 bacterium | reverse complement strand
CTTCGTTGGCCTTTATTTTTTCAGCAAGCAAGTTGGCATTTTCATCGGCCAGGTACATAATATTTTGGGGCCGCACCCAAGCATCTTTGCCTATGAGCATAAATTTGTTAGGATCCTGTTCCAGTGCATCTACGGCTTCGTCGCCAAATATTTCGCGCCCCATTTGCCTTACTTTACCGTAGGTATCGCGGTTGGTAAGCAATATCAGGTTGCGGTTTTTCTCAGTCAGGTAGTTCACATTGTCCACATCAATCCAGCTAAGCGTAAACCAAGGTTCATTTTGGTTGAGCATTGGATAGTTTTGGGTAAGCACTTCTTTGAGCGCCACCACATGGGGCGCATCGGTAAGTTCATCATCTACCACCACCACTATTTCGTACTCGCCACCTATTGATTGTGGCAGGGCTTTCTCAGAATTGCCACCGCCGCCGCAGGCTGTTAGACCTGAAAAAAGTAATGCTGCAAGCCAGTATTTGTACATAAGTTGTTTTTGGTTAAACAAACGCATTGTCCAAAGGTAAATTTTAAAAAATGCTTGGCAATTGTTATCACAACTTTTAACCGATGTTTCGGCGGGTTTATTTAGGCCTATTGACACCATAAATGGCAAATTGTTTTTAGATAAAGCGTATGATTGCCCAACTTTGTATGGTGCGAGTAAGTAAAGCAAAATAGTTTGACTTGGTTTTAATATGAAATTGACCGCAGTGCAGAATAAACGCATGACTTTGGCCAGGAACAAGCACCTTTTTGGACTTTGCTCAATTTGTACAACAACCGGATGAAACAATAGATAAATCGATTTTTTGAAAAAGAAACATGAAAATAGAGGCAGCAGATTTTAAAAACTTTATAGTAGTGGGCGATCGTGTATTGGTAAAACCAAAGCCCGGAAACGACCGTACAGAAAGCGGCTTGTACCTGCCGCCTACGGTAAAGGAAAAGGAAAGCGTAAGAAGTGGATATGTAATAAAAACGGGCCCCGGCTACCCGGTGCCCAACCCCACTGAAATAGATGAGCCCTGGAAAAAATCGAACGAAGACAAACAGTATTTTCCGCTTCAGGCCCGCGAAGGCGATTTGGCTGTTTACCTGCAATCGAGCAGTTTTGAAATAGAATTTAAAAACGAAAAATATGTCATTATTCCGCACAACGCCATTTTGCTGCTTGTGCGCGATGAAGGACTTTTTGAATAATCACCTGAAATAATAAAAATATGAGCCTACACAACGAAATTATGGACACCATTGCCAAACTTGGAATTGAGCAAATAAATGCCGGTACCAGCACCGGTACCATTTTCTTCAAAAACGACCATGCCCCACTCATCGAATCGGTTTCGCCGGCTGACGGCAAACTCATAGGCAGCGTGGCATGTACTACAGAAGAGGAGTACCACAACATAATAGCATCGGCACAACACGCTTTTTTAGAATGGCGTAAAATGCCTGCTCCGGCACGCGGCGAAATAGTGCGACAAATTGGAAACAAACTGCGCGAACACAAACGCGACCTGGGCATGCTGGTTTCTTATGAAATGGGAAAAGTACATGAAGAAGGTATGGGCGAAGTGCAGGAAATGATTGATATCTGCGATTTTGCCGTCGGCCTTTCGCGACAACTCTACGGTCTTACCATACAATCGGAGCGGCCCAACCACCGCATGATGGAACAATGGCATCCGCTGGGAATAACCGGTATCATTACCGCTTTCAACTTTCCCGTGGCGGTATATGGCTGGAATGCCTTTTTAGCGGCCATTTGCGGCGATGTAGTGGTATGGAAACCCTCTGAAAAAACGCCCCTATCGGCCATTGCCACCCAACATATTATTGCACAAGTGCTCAAAGAAAACCACCTGCCCGAAGGTATTTTCAACCTGGTGAATGGCAACTATACCGTGGGCGAATGGATGACAACCGACAAACGAATTCCGCTCATATCGGCTACCGGATCTATTAGAATGGGCAAAATAGTGGCACAAACCGTAGGCGCAAGACTAGGAAAATCATTATTGGAATTGGGCGGAAATAATGCCATAATAATAACAGAAAATGCCGATTTGGATATGGCATTGCGTGCGGTGGCTTTTGGAGCAGTAGGTACAGCCGGCCAACGATGCACCAGCACGCGACGCGTTATTTTACACAAAAACGTATATGAAAAATTCAAGCAAAAACTACTTACTGTATATAGCCAACTAAGCATAGGCCACCCGCTGCAAGGCAACTTGGTAGGTCCGCTTATTGACACCGAAGCAGTTGCCAAATTTGTAGCGGCCATTGATGAAGTGAAAAAAGAAGGTGGCAACCTGCTGTGTGGCGGCGATGTGCTTGCCGGAGAAGGCTATGAAAGCGGCTGCTACGTGGTGCCCGCCATAGCCGAAGTACAGGCTGATTTTGCCATTGTGCAAGAAGAGACTTTTGCACCCTTATTATATTTATTAAAATATGATAGTTTAGAAGAAGCCATTGCCATTCAAAATAATGTACCACAAGGCTTGTCATCAGCTATATTCTCGCTCAATGTGCGCGAGGTAGAAAACTACCTGAGCGCCGCCGGTAGCGATTGCGGTATTGCCAATGTAAATATTGGTACTTCAGGAGCCGAAATTGGCGGTGCATTTGGCGGAGAAAAAGAAACCGGTGGCGGCAGAGAATCGGGCTCAGATGCATGGAAAGCCTATATGCGTCGCCAAACAAACACCATCAACTACGGTGATAACCTACCCCTGGCTCAGGGAATAAAGTTTGATATTTAGGAGAGAAGATAGATTTCATGGCCGCTGATATACTAATATAGCGGCCAATTGATTTTTCTAGGGTTGAACTACCCAAGAAATATGACTATGAAAAGGGCACTTTCAAACATAACCAATGACTTACACTAAGTCAATTCAAGTTTCTTTTTTTTTGAGAATTGCATCTATTTTTTGTTTTTTTTTTGTAGGTTGCCTATGAATTAACAATTTACTTAAGTTACGGATTTTGATACTAATTCTTTACACTTGAAACGCCATTGGGCTTTAACTATATAATAATCAAAGAACAAATGGAAACAAACCTCTTAAACCAGACAAAAACTAATGATCGAGTTTGATATTAGACTAAATGACTAGTGAAAATCTCATATTGAAAGAACCGGGCAGTATAATGATTATAGAACTAAGGTATGAACAAATCAATCGCAGTTATTAAAAATCAATTGGTGATAAAAAACCTACCATGGAAGAAGCGCTTGAAAAACTAATTGTTCAAGAAACACTCAATCTGGAGAAGATTGAAGAAGCTTTAAACAGCTTCAACCCTTTGGAAGTAATGGGTGTGGTGCATAGGGAACTGCAACACTCCAATGTGCTAGGTTGGTTGCTCGACCCGAAAGGCTCGCACAAAATGGGCAATTACTTCTTGAAAGGCTTTATTTCTGAACTCGATATGTCCGGGGCTGAGAGAATAGAGCTGTTGCTGTCTGACCTTGACCAGGTGGAAGTAAGAAGAGAGTGGGAAAACATAGACATTGTAATTGCGGGGCGCGAACCATCATTTGCCATAGTCATTGAGAATAAGGTATGGGCTGGGCGAACAGGAGCTGATCAATTGCTCAGGTACCGGAAGAAAGCAGAGCAATTACTGGGCGATTTTGATCGACAATATTTTGTGTTTCTGACTCCTTTTCCTCAATCGCTATCGGCAGAAGAAGAGCAGGCTCGCTACATCAATATTACCTATGAAACCGTGGTGAATACGCTCAAATCATTGCCATTTGATGACTTGAGTATCTCAGACGACATAGCCAGTTTTATTGAGCATTACGTCAAAACCCTTCAAAAGAATATCATTATGGATAGTGAACATATTCGCCTGGCACGACAGATTTACAAACGCCACCGCCAAGCTCTTGACTTCATCATGAACAACAAACCTGTTTTGTGGTCGGACAAATTATTTGGATTGGTACGTGACTATATTGATGCCCACCCCAAGCTTACGCTTTACACGAAGGATGATAAAAAAATCATTCGCTTTTTGCCCAAGTCTATTGAGCAGAAATTTCACAAACCTTTCGAAGGTTGGGCTGACCCGAACCTAATGTTTGCTTTGGAAGTATTTATTGAAGCTGAGCGTATTTGGATCAAGTTCTGCTTTGCGGGTATATACAATGAGAAAGAAAAAGAAGCCCTTCAGAAAATAAAAGACGACTACTACTGGAAAATGGCGGAGTTTCCATCCCTAAAGAACAACCGTGTGAGCTCAGGCCCCCAATACAACTACCCTGCTGTAGCCAGGTTTGAATTATTTCATTTGTCTGACACCCTGGAAGTAGATGCCGAAGGTTTCTTCAAAGATTTCAAAAGGCCCTTCGACCAGTTTGTAGAAAAGGATTTGGCGGCTTTTGTGGAGGATGTGAAGGTTCAGTTAAAAGATTAATGAGTAAATAAAGGAGTTTCAATGATACTAAACCATTTTCCCATTGAATTTGATTTTGAAGACTATCAAGTTTCAACTACCCCATATTCTGATGAAAAACTGAAGGAACTCAGAGCAAATCACAACGATGAATATTCATTTTTCCGATACGGTGATGATATAATAATATCGAATTCGACCGATATCGACCAAAAGCTTAGCGGTCAGGTCAAAACTCTCAATTTGCTTGAAGATTCAAAAGCCACAGCGGGTCTTATTAGGCATATCTTCTTCAGAACGTTCAAGGATCGCTTCAGAGGTTTCATTCCTGTTGATTTCTCTCCTTTTCGTCTGTATTCAAGTCGTGAAGATGATGACCTTATCCGTCCATATTTGAGCGAAAGTCTCAAGGGTAAAATAGCTTATAAAAAGCTTATTGAACTCCATTTAAGAGAAGACGGGATAGAAGGAAGAAGGCACTTCTCGTTCTTGGTTAACTTGAAAAGAAACTGGGTTTTTAATTTGTCCTGTCGGGAGTTGCATGAGACTGGCTTTGACTTTACTGGAATGGAGATACTTCATAGTGAAAGACTTCCAGGTCTAGAAGGAATATTAGCTCCGAATGAAGAATTTATTGGAGAATTGGTCAAGATTAATGGAGAACAGGCAATAGTCAAAACCAACGATGGCAATATTTCTTATAATCTTGATGAACTATTTCTTAGAAAGACCAAATTCAACATTCAGCAGTATTTGGAGTTCGTCTATTCCCCGGCAGAAGCACAAAGTATTTTAAATGCTGTAAGGAAGGAAAATATAAGAAGGCTTGATGCAAAGAGCCAATATGATGAAATACTAAAGTCGGGAAAAGCATTCTTTGCCGACAGGACGAACGAACAGATTTTGTTTCAGAATATGGATGGGTTTTGTTTTAGAGTTTCGAGCAAACCGAATTCTGCGAATAGAAGCATTGAACTAAAAACACCAACTTTTATTTACGATCATGCTGGAACTCAAACCGATAATCGAAACCCTGATATTGGATTGTCGAACTATGGTCCATACGATAGCGCAGTTTTCACACACAACAGCCCTAATGTTCTTTGCATTTGTCACGGTGGTTCACGTGGTGATTTTACTCGGTTTTTACAAGACTTGGTCAACGGGCAACCAAATTCGGTAAGGTACAAAAAGGGTTTTCAAAAGAAATATGAACTAAATAAGGTAAACATGAGTGTTATTGACATTAATGACTATTCTCTACCCGAATATCAAAAGGTCATCCGTGTCTACCTTGAAGATAAAATGCCAGACCTTGCCATAATTGAGATACCTGATAGGTTTCAACAGTTGCCAGATATTGAGAACCCCTATTTTACATTGAAAGCCAAGCTTCTTTCGTTGGAAGTTCCGGCACAGTTCATTAAGACATCTAAAGTCAGAAAGTATAACGAATTTATTTTAAACACCTTAGCTCTTCAGCTTTACGCTAAGTTGGGCGGAACCCCCTGGGTTCTTCCAGCTCCAAAATCTGTAGACAGAGAAATTGTTGTAGGAATTGGACATAGTTGGGTAAGATCAAATCAATACAGCAATGCTCAAAGTCATCGCATAGTCGGTATTACCACTTTTATGTCGGGGGATGGACAATATCTCCTTGCCGATAAGGTAAAGGAAGTTCCTTTCGATAATTACTTTCAAGAATTGTTGGTCAGCTTGGAAGCATCCATAATGAAGCTTTCTGAAGAGCAAGCCTGGGAGAACGGAAATACAGTCCGACTCATTTTTCACATTTTTAAACCTATAAAAAATGTTGAGTTTGATGTTGTGGTTGAGTTAGTAAAAAAACTTCCACAATTCCGAATCAAATTTGCTTTTGTCACTATTAGTGACAAACATCCCCACCTGTTATTTGACCCCACTCAAGACGGGATCAAAAAACATTACTCTGATGAAATCATAGGTAGATTCATTCCGAAAAGAGGCGAAAATGTTTTTATCAATACCAGAACATGTCTTATCCAAATGCTGGGAGCAACTGAGCTGAAGACATCGAAGCATAGTATGAGTAATCCAATGCAAGTAAAAATCTTGACTCCCAGTGAAAATCATAAGAATCCGGAGTTGAATGAGTTGTTGTTTTATGATCTAGAGTATATTTCAAGACAGGTTTTCTCATTTACCTATTTGTCATGGAGAAGTTTTTTAGCACAAGAAAGACCGGCTACAATGCTATATTCTGTCCTAATTGCAAGACTTCTAGGAAAGATGAGAAATATCCCTGGGTGGGATCCTGACGCATTAAATTATACTCTAAAAAGAAAAAAGTGGTTTCTTTAGATACTCGAAATAGCTACATTGAATCGCTCAAAAAGAATGAGAAGCTCTCAGCTCTTTATCATTTATTCTGGATGGAGCCATTGAATACGCAGGAGCGGAACAAAGAATCAGATACCGATGAAATCTACTTTAACTCCATTGACGCAATCCTTAATGATGATGGTAGTGCGTTTACAAAAGAATTAGAAAGAATAAGTAAGCGCAAGCTATCCCCAGACACTAATGCGCCCTTTGTACACAATGATTTTCTTGCTTTTGTACTTATACTAGGTTGTAAAAAGTTTCAGAAAAAAACAGACTGGCTGAAGAGCCTTATCTTATTAAAGCCCAGGAACATCATAGCCATTACCCTGGACAACATAATAGAAGGGAATTATAAGAGCAACAGTAATTCTCAATGTCTTATACTAGTGACATTGAATTTGCTTGGATGTGATGTTGATTCTGAACTTCTTGATAAGGCGTATCGTGAAGCCACAATAACCAACAACATGGGAGTTAGTGATCTAATCAACCTTTCGAGATATAGAGCGTTTGATTTAGTTGTCGAATTGAAGAGTCCAAAAAGGGATGTTCACGGAATATTTTTAGCTGAATTCGAAAGAAAATTCTTGAAGAGAACTAAGTATCTCTCCAATGCACTATATAACTTATTCTTGGCTGTTCTTTTATTGGCTGCGTATTACGCTATGCAACAATTGCCATCAGAAATCAAGGCTAAGATAAACGACATAGGAATAATCATCGGAATTGGTGGAGTGGGGCTTTTGGGTAATTTGATTCCTTCAGTAAGGAGTCGTTTTAAAGTATTCATTCAAATGCTCTTAGGATATTCGAAGAGAAAAATTCCAAATATTACTTCGTCAAATTGACCCATGCCTACAAACAACTAGACCTTGATTTTGAAAAAGGCTATCCATCTGATTGGCCTGAGAATTCAAAATACCCGCTCAACGTAAATGGGCCGGGAGAAAAGCGCACAGTTGATCAGGAAGTTCAAAAGGATTTAGATGCAAGCACAGAGTACCTCATTGTAACAGGGTTTACCTCGCTGTCAAACATCATTGACAAGTTTGGCTCAGTAGATCGCAGCAACTTGGAGCAGGTTCGCATAGTATTAGGCTGGGAGCCCAACCGACATGGACGGAAAAAGTATCCCTTAATAGAGCTAAAAAAGGAAATCAAGGAATACTGGCTCAAAGAAGGACTCTCGATTATTTACGGTGGAGCCGTAATGAAGCTCATTGATCTGATTAAAAACGGGAAAATCAAGTTCAAGTACCGAGACAAGTTACACGCCAAAATTTATGTAGGGAATACTCATGCTATTTTAGGCTCAGCCAACTTCAGTGTCAACGGGCTTACCAAACAAGAAGAAGCCAATATAAGGGTGGATAAAACTGAGAATGAACACGAAAAACCACAATACCAAAACATCTCTTCTATAGCTGAGAAGTTTTACGACTTAGCTGAAGATTACAATGAAGAAGCCATAGAACTTTTTAAGGGTCTCATTCAAAAAGTTTCCTGGCAAGAAGCATTGGCCCGAGCCATATCCGAAGTAATTGAAGGTGATTGGTTAAGGGATTATGAAGAGCTATTCAGCCAAATGAGTCAATCAAAACTATGGCCAACGCAGTGGCAGGCGATTTCGCAGGCCATGAACATATTGCAAAACCAATCAAATGTTTTGGTGGCGGACCCCACAGGAGCGGGTAAAACCAAACTTACTTCTGCCTTAATGCTGACGTTAATTCATTGGCTTTGGGAGAATGGCAGACAGGATAGAACTAACTCGGTAGTAGTTTGTCCGCCATTGGTCAAAAAAAATTGGCAACACGAGTTTGTATCACTTTCCAGATTAGACCATAATCAAATCTCAATGGGGCTTCTGAGTAGCTCAACACAAAAGAATAGAACCGAAACTCAAACTGCAATACAACTAGCCAATATTACAGTGCTTGATGAAGCGCACAACTACCTCAATCCAGACTCCAACAGAAGTAAGCTCATACAAAACAGGCAAGCTGACCATACGCTACTGCTTACGGCAACACCCATGAACAAGAAAGCTGATGACCTACTCAGACTCATTGAATTATTGGATATTGACAACTTGAGTGATAAAGATTTCGCCATTTATAAGGAGTTAAAAACGGGAAGGCGAAAAATAGACTCAGGTGATTTGGAGACATTAAAAGGGTTTATCAGCCAATTTTTGGTAAGGCGTACCAAAAGCAACCTGAATAAGGAAATTGACAAGGCTCCTGAAAAATACCTGAACAGACTCGGAAATGTATGTCGTTTTCCGAAACAGATTTCTAAAACCTATGCCACCCAAGAAACAAAGTTTGATATTGACATTGCTCACTCCATTAAGCGTGAAGCAGAAAACCTAAAAGGACTCATTTATTTGAAAACCTTACACAGGCCCAATTGGGAGCTGAAAAACAGAGAAGAGGAACAGGCTTATATCAATAAACGCCTAAGCTCGGCAAAAGCACTTTCTATGTATATGATTATGTCAGCACTCAGATCATCACATGTTGCTTTATTAGAGCACGTTGCAGGTACTGATGCTGCTCTCGCACATTTCGAAATCAAGTCGCCAAAAAACATATCAGGCAACCAGATTGGAACTGTAGAAAATATGAAATCCAAGTTGCCCAAGCGCAGTTTTGATGCCGAATTATTCCCATCTTGGCTCACGCATTTAGCTGATTTTCAGTTCTGCTGTGATGAAGAAATGGCTACCTATCGCAGAATTGCAGCGTTAGCTAAAAAGCTGAGCGGCGAGCGTGAGCGTGGTAAAGTGCTTGAACTAATTAACCTGCAAGGTAAGCACCCTTTGGTGGTAGCGTTCGACAGTACCGTCATCACCCTTCAATACTTCAAATCTCTGTTTGAAAAAGAAAAATGTACATCTACCATTCATGTAGTGGCAGGAAATACCAAATCAGCCAGAGATAAAGTGTTAGAACTATTCAAACTGGGTTCAAATGCATACAATCACATTGCACTTTGCTCAGATCAAATGGCCGAAGGTGTAAACATGCAACAAGCATCTTCAGTTATGCTATTAGACTTACCCAGTGTACTAAGGATTGTAGAGCAACGAATAGGTAGAATAGACCGGATGGACAGTCCATATAAAGAAATTGAAATCTATTGGCCTGATGACTCGGAAATCTTCTCCTTAAAGGGCGACCAACGCTTGGTGGAAATTTCTAATATGGCAGAAGACATTTATGGCTCAAACATCACCTTACCCAAAGAACTCCGGGATAAACACTTCAAAAAGACAAAGACCATTAAGGGCCTTATAAATCAATATGAAGAATATGCCAAAAGTGATCATGCATGGGAGGGAATGCATCATAGCTTTAGAGATGTCATCAATTTAAAAGAAGGTAGATCAGCCTTGATTGAAGAAGCCTTTTACGACCAAATAAAGGAAGTGCAAGCTTCCATTAAATGCAGGGTAAGTTTTACGGAAACAGAATCATCATGGTGCTTCTTCGCATTAAAAGGTAGTAAGACAAAAAGTCCAAGGTGGTATTTTATAGACCATGAAGAAAATCTGCATACCGAGTACCCTGAAATCTGTAAACAGCTTAGAAATCACTTGAAAGGCAAATGCGCCGACCGAGATTGGAATGCTAAAGCATTGGGTAAGTTTATCAAACTCATGCGTAAGAAGGAAATTGAAATGCTACCCAACAAGCGCAAAAGAGCCATAGAAGTAGCCAGAGCCATATTGGAATCCAAATTGAAGAAAACCAAGGATGCAGAAACCAGAAGATTTTTGAATGAAAACATCAAACTGCTAAAACCCAATAATGAAGAAGTAATAGTAGATTTTTACGAGTTCGCCAAACAATGGATAGACGTTTTAAAGCCCTTTGTGGATAATAAAAGAGCACTAAATAAGCGAAAACGAAACGTCTATAATCTGTCAAGCCTAAGACGAGATTACATGGATATTGATATCGATAACACCCAATTGAGAAAAATTGCCACCAACTGCCCCTACACCGATCGGATCGACAATAAGATAGCGGCTTGTATTATAGGGGTGCCGTAAATTATTAGTCGGTTACGTCCAATATTAATGTGATCGTCTTATGACTTACTTATTAAATTTGAGTCAATTCACTATTCTCAAAACTTGAAAGGTTTCATAACTAACTATTTCATTGACCGTTATTCGATTTTCAGAAGAGTAATTAAAGAATCACTTATCAATTTTAATTGAATAATAACACGTTTCGCAATTTACTGAACAATAGACTTTATGCATCTAGACTAACAACTCGCGGTCATTGAAAATAAATATCCCGCAAATTTTCACTAAACTTACCATCGCGTTTCTTTAATACAACTCTTTTTAAAGGTTCTTACGATGTTGGCATTTCTAAACAAGGACAAAACAATTGCGCGGCATGGCTACAACCGATGGCTGGTGCCAATTTCTGCGCTGTGCATACACCTTTGCATTGGACAGATATATGCTTTTAGTGTTTTCAACCAACCGCTATCACGCCTTATTGGCATTAACCAACAAGCTGCCGACGACTGGAAATTGAGCTCCATTGGCTGGATTTTCAGTATTGCCTTGTTTTGCCTGGGAGCTGCCGCGGCCATTTTTGGCAAATGGATGGAACGCGTGGGGCCGCGCAAAGCCATGTTTGTTGCCGCCATCTGTTTCAGCAGCGGATTTCTCATCTCGGCTCTGGGAGTTGCTACACACCACATGGCCTTGTTATATATCGGCTCAGGTTTGGTGGGTGGCATTGGCTTGGGTTTGGGCTATATTTCTCCGGTTTCTACGCTTATCAAATGGTTTCCCGACAAACCGGGAATGGCCACCGGTATGGCTATTATGGGCTTTGGCGGCGGGGCCATGCTCGCTTCTCCCCTTTCGGTTTGGCTTATGAAAACCTTTGCCAACGCGCACTCGCTTGGGGTGGCGCCCGCCTTTGTAGTTATGGGTTTGTTGTATTTGTTGATCATGATGCTGGGGGCGGCTTTGGTGCGTATTCCACCCGAAGGCTGGCAGCCACAGAACTGCCAGGCAAACGCAGCCAAGAAGCAAAAAATGGTTACCACGCGTAATGTATTGGCGGATGAAGCATTGAAAACACCACAATTTTACCTGCTGTTTGCCGTGCTTTTGCTCAACGTTACCGCAGGAATTGGCGTGCTGGGGCAGGCTTCGGTTATGATACGCGAAATGTTCTCAGGGCAAGCCAAAAATGCCATCAGCGAAAGTGAAGCGGCACTTTTTGTTGGGTTTCTCAGCCTTTTCAATATGCTGGGTCGCTTTCTGTGGTCGTCTTTTTCTGATGTAATTGGGCGCAAAAACACCTATACCACTTTTTTCGTATTGGGCATTGCCTTATATGCGCTCGTGCCTGCTTTGGGCAAAATGCAAAATCCCACATGGTTTGTAGCAGCGTTTGCACTAATAATAAGTATGTACGGCGGTGGATTTGCCACCATTCCGGCTTATTTAAAAGACTTGTTCGGTACCCGGCAAGTGGGCGCCATCCACGGGCGCATTTTGCTCGCATGGTCCTTGGCGGCCATTATTGGCCCTGTACTCATCAACTACATGCGCGAGTACCAACTCTACACGCTGGGCAAGGCCCCATCTGATGTATATTCTACTACCATGTATATCATGGCGGCGCTCCTGTTGATTGGCCTTATGTGCAACATACTGGTAAAAGCGGTTGACAAAAGGCATTTTGTAGAGGAAAGCTGAACAGGAAAAAAAAATGAAAATTTTTCATTGCGCAACCAATTGGTTTCTTATATATTTGCAACCGAATAGTTTCGTATAATAAACCTAAGCATTGAGACGCGACATATTTCAAGCCATAGCCGACCCTACACGAAGAGCCATATTGGTGCGGATAGCCACGCAAGCCCAAACCCCCAATGCCATAGCCACGCACTTTGATGTGAGCCGGCAAGCCGTATCAAAACACCTGAAAATATTGCAGGAATGTGATTTAGTGGCTACCAACCAAGAAGGTCGAGAGATATATTATAAACTGGAAGTTGAAAAAATGAAGGAAATAGACCATTGGCTGGAACAATTCAGGCAAATATGGCAAAACCGCTATAATGAACTTGATAATTTGCTAAACCAACTGAAAAAGTAATAACATGGAAACACAACCAGCTTTTGAATTTGTGGCCGACAAAGAACGGCATTGCATCAACATGAAGCGAGAATTTGCAGCTGACCGACAAACCGTGTGGGATTGCCACACAAAAAGTGAATTGCTGGAAAAATGGTTTGCTCCCAAACCACTCATTGCCAAAACAAAAAGCATGGATTTCAGGCCCGGCGGACACTGGCACTATGCCATGATAGAGCCCAACGGCACGGCACATTGGGGCCTCACTGAATATGATAGCATATCGGCAATTGACTATTACACCTCAAAAGACGCATTTTGCGATGAAGAAGGAAACATTAATGAGCAATTGCCGCGGGCTCAGTGGCGCGTGGTTTTTACAGCACTCAAAAATGGCCATACACAGGTAGAAACAAACGTGCAATACGCAAGCCTAGATGCGCTTGAAACTGTAATAAAAATGGGCATGCAAGAAGGCATTGCAAGCACGTTCAGCCGGCTTGACGAAGTACTTGAAAATATGCAATAACTATAACAAACCAATAAAAACAAAACGCATGACAACAGCACAAAAAATTACGATTGAAACAACAGTGGCCGCCAATGCAGCACAGGCATGGAACAGCTACACCCAACCACAACACATGACCCAATGGAACTTTGCCAACGACGATTGGTGCTGCCCGCGCGCAGAAAACGATGTGAGGGTGGGTGGTATGTTAAACGCCAGAATGGAAGCTAAAGACGGCAGTTTTGGCTTTGATTTTGGGGGAACTTACAGCGAAGTGTTACCCCACGAAAAATTGGCCTACACCTTGGGCGATGGTCGTGAAGTATTGATTGTATTTACCGAAAACAATGGCCAAACGCATGTAAAAATCACTTTTGACGCGGAGCAACAAAATCCCGCAGACATGCAAAGAGCGGGTTGGCAAGCCATTCTCGACAATTACAAAAAACACACCGAAACCATCGCATAGTATTATGCCAAATCAGTAACGAAGCACCAACTCAGCATCGCCTTCTTCAATGCCGTGGTGGTGTTTTTTGGGCAAAATTTTAATATCGTATTCAATAACATAAAGCCGGGCAATAGCATCGGCTTTTTGGTATCTGAGTCGTACTTTTTTAAGTTTCTCTAAATAGCCGTAGTAAGAACCCAAGCCATAAGCAAAAACAACAAACGAAAACCCTGTAAAATAAAAAGGACCTGTAGATATTAACGACATTCCTGGAAAATAAAAAGAGCCTGTAGATGTTACAGCCGCAATTTGATAACTATAATAAAGTGAAAACAAGGCCCAGCCTATTGCTACAAGATCCAAAAGGGAAATCAAGACCGACCAAATGATATTCCATATTTTGTGCTTGGCTATAGCCCTGTAGTGAAGGTAACTCAACTTGAGCTCCCGAAAAAATGTTTTCTCCAAACGAATATCATCACATACATAATCAAAATCGGGCGACTGCATGCTGAGGCCGCACATAAATCCACCGCCGGGTTTACGGGTTTTATATTCACAGAGCATGCAATGGCTAATTTTATGGTCAATTACTTCTTTCACTTCAGCCAATTTAATTTCAATTATATACATAAAAAATGGAGCACCAAATACATTGATGCTCCATTGCGCTATGCTTAGCGGTTTATTATCCGCCGTTAATTCAAATTATTGTGTTGCGCCTACTTGCCCGCTTCAAAATCAATGATGGTTTTCTCAATAATGTCGCAGCATTCAAGCAATTGCTCTTCGGTCATTACCAATGGCGGGGCAAACCTGATGATGTTGCCGTGGGTGGGTTTTGCCAACAGGCCGTTGTCGCGCAGCTTCAGGCAAATTTGCCAGGCCGTACCGCTCGTTGGCGAATCGTTTATCACAATGGCGTTGAGCAAACCACGTCCGCGCACTTTCACCACCATTTTGGTTTTTTCTATAAGGGCATTCATTCGGGTTCTGAAAACTTCGCCAAGCTTTCGGGCATTTTGCATGAGTTTTTCGTCATAAATCACCTGCAAAGCCGCCATAGCTACTTTGGCAGCCAATGGGTTTCCGCCAAAAGTAGAACCATGTTCACCGGGTTTTATCACCAGCATTACTTCATCATCGGCCAATACGGCCGAAACCGGATACACTCCACCCGAAAGGGCTTTACCCAAAATAAGGATATCGGGTTTGCTGTAGCTTTCCTGTTGTTCGCATTTGTTTTGGCAGGTACATTGTCCGCACACCGCCAGCAAACTTCCGGTTCGGGCTATACCGGTTTGCACTTCGTCGGCTATAAACAATACGTTGTGTTCTTTGCACAACTTGCGCGCTTTGGCAATAAATCCTTTGTCGGGAGTTACTACGCCGGCTTCGCCTTGTATGGGTTCTACCATAAAACCCGCCACATTTTCTTCTTCCAAGGCTTCGCGCAGCGCGTCAAGGTCATTATAAGGTATTCTTATAAAACCGGGAGTATATGGACCAAAGTTTTCGTGTGCATCGGGGTCATTTGAAAAAGAAATAATGGTGGTGGTACGACCGTGAAAATTGTTTTCGCACACAATTATTTTGGCCTTGTTCATTTCCACGCCTTTCTTTTCGTAGGCCCATTTGCGGCACAATTTCAGGGCAGTTTCCACAGCCTCGGCGCCACTGTTCATGGGCAATACTTTTTCAAAACCAAAAAAATCGGTGATGTATTTTTCGTATGGTCCCAAGGCATCGTTGTAGAATGCCCTGCTGGTAAGTGTAAGTGTTTCAGCCTGTTCTTTAAGTGCATTGATAATTTTGGGATGACAGTGCCCTTGGTTTACGGCAGAGTAAGCCGAAAGAAAATCGAAGTATCGTTTTCCTTCCACATCCCACAGATACACACCCTCGCCTTTGCTGAGCACCACCGGCAGTGGGTGGTAGTTGTGTGCACCAT
>WGNN01000059.1 GCA_016124515.1 bacterium | reverse complement strand
CTATAAAACCACACGACCGCGGCCCGGTGAAAACCCAACAAATAGACCTTGGACAGGACTATGACCTCATGGCCTATTTCAGCCTGGAAAACGAC
This sequence comes from bacterium, assembly GCA_016124515.1. Lineage (GTDB taxonomy): Bacteria > Bacteroidota > Bacteroidia > CAILMK01 > JACPUW01 > JACPUW01. The sequence continues at coordinate 23,495 of WGNN01000059.1, read as the reverse complement.
ACTTGGGTAAAAACCAATTACAAGTTTGATTGGCAACTATCTTTTGCCTGCGCCGATACCCTCAACGAAGTTTACCTGAACCCGGCCGTGCTCATGAAGGCGGCCTTGCTGCCCCAAAGCGATTTTGCTTTCGTACCTGCTACCGACAATGCCGATATGCGTGCTGAACATCCGCAATTTTTGTCAGACAGTCTTGCGCTAAAAGGCATAGTAAACAGCAACCAACTGGCGCTGATAGACTTGGGCGTGGACGATGCAGGCCAGAGTTTGGGGTTTATGAAAATAAAAGTCAGCCTTAGCGACTCAACGTACACGCTTGCCTATGGTGCGGTGGATGCCGCAGAACCGAGAATAGTTACCATTACCAAAAACAACTTGTACAATACCACTGAAGTAAACCTTCAATTGGGTGATGCGGTACAGGTTTCGCCTGCAAAAAACAGCTTTGACCTATATTTTGGTGAATATACCTTCCAGTTTTACAAACCCTACATGCCCTATTTGGTCAATGGCGTTCTGCTCAATCCGCACAACACAAAGGTGGCGCGCATAAGCAATGTGGCTTTTGCCGATATCAGCTTAGAAACCATCAAAACCGCCGAATTTTCAAACCAGCGCGATGGCATTGGCTACGATTGGAAATTCTATGATTTCAACACATCCAGCTACACCGTGCACAGCGAGGTAAGCTATGTGGTACAAACCGCCAAAGGCCTGTACTACAAACTCCGCTTTCTTGATTTCTACAACGAAAATGGCGAGAAAGGGAGTCCCAAATTTGAGTACCAACTGCTTTAATCCACCACCTCTTACTCCTTTTTAAGACGGGTTTTTCGGGCTTCAACAAAATAGATGGTGCTAAAAATCAGCAGTAAGGACAAAATCATGCATAGCTCAAGGAAGTGTTCGTAGGGATAGAGCCAGATTTCCTTCAGCAAATTCCAGCGGCCCATTACTTCCACAAAATTCCAGAATATCACCACGGTGGGAATGGCATAACGAATGGCGTAGTCCATTTTTTTAATGCGCAGCAACTTGCCAAACAAATAGACCGACCAAAACAGCGAGCCAAAAGCTACCAGATAAGTAAGCGGATGGTCATCGCCGGCTATATCCTTGTCGTACACCAATAACAACACCAGGTAAAAGGTCCATATCACCATTATGAGTTCGGTGAAAGTGGTTAAGGCGGGCGGTTTTTCAGCTCCTGATTTACCGGCCCGCAGACCCAACAATCGCTGCCACCAGGCGAAAAACTGACAGCGCGTTTTGTGAAACATGTAGTGAAGCAGAAAAGCGGAAAGCAAGCCAAGTCCCGAGAGCATGACCAAGTACTCGGGTTTGGTAGCCACTTCGTCGCCTTCCATCAGCGGTTGTACTTGCAGTTTGTGGGCAATCCATACGTACGAAAACTCAATCCAGCCGGTCCATACCAGCACACCGGCCAAGAGCCCAAGCACCGTGGCAGGTAAGGCTTTTTGCAAGCGCACCCCCACGTACAAACTGAGCAAGCCCAAGGAACCCACCGCAAATGCGCCTGTGTATCGGTAAGCCGCTCCCAGTTCTTCAACCAACACCATGAGGGTATGCCCCAAAGGCATGAGCAAGAGCACAATAAAAAAAGCAATCAATCCACTTTTCATTCGACTTTAATTTAGAATCATTCTAAATAAGAACAAATATGCGAAGAGCTAACCGAGAAAAAAATTATTTAGACAAATTCTAAATAACATGACCAAAGTCAGGTTTTGAATGTTCGCTTATCATATTTTTGCCGCCTTATTTAGAACGTTTCCAAATAGAAGATATGAAAGGAAGACTTGTACTTGCAGTGTTTTTATTAAGCAACATCTTGTGCTATTCAGTTAAAGCGCAAATACTTACAAGAGAAGACTCACTCAATGCGGGCCTTGACCCCAACCACCGCAATGTGATATTGGCCGGATATGGCGAGGCGAAAGTCTCGGTAGATCAAAACCTGAAAACTGCCAATGCCAACCTCACCCGCAGCGTACTTTTTGTGGGATATCGCTTTACCCCTAAAATCACTTTTTTCTCAGAAATGGAGCTGGAAGATGCACGTGTGAGTGCCACAGGTGGCGGTATTTCTATGGAGCAATGCGTATTAAAGTTTGACCTGAACCACAGCAACTACCTGCTGGCCGGTCTCATGATTCCACGTATTGGCTTGCTCAATGAAAACCACTTACCCATTACTTTCAATGGAAACGACCGCCATTTTGTAGAACAAATGATTATACCTGCCACCTGGCGCGAGATGGGTGTGGGCTACTACGGCAGCAGCAGCTCATTGCCAGGGCTCAACTGGAGTGTGGCTTTGCTCAACGGGCTAAATGCCAGCCGGATAGGATTTGGACAAGGCATAAGAGATGCACGCTTTGGCGGTCGCGATGCCACCGCTTCCAATGTGGCTCTTACAGCAGCACTGCTCTATTACCGCGGTGGTTTCAGGTTGCAAGCTTCCGGCTACTATGGTGGTTCTGCTGGTTTCACACAGCGCGAAGCCGACAGTCTGCGGCTTAACTCAGGCTTGTTTGGCACACCGGTGGCTCTTACCGAGGCCAACATGCAGTTTCGCCACAATGGATTTGTGCTCAAGGCGCTTGCCACCTACGTTTATATCTCGCAGGCGCAAAAACTCAATGCTGCCTTTGCCTCCAATGCGCCCCAAGTAATGTATGGCTACTATGCCGAGCTGGGCTACAACCTGTTGCAAGGCACAAGACACAAAGACAAACAGTGCAATATTTTCACGCGGTACGAGCGACTTGACATGCTGGCCGCTGTGCCCGAAAACGGCATAGACAACGACATACTTAACCAACAATACCTCATAACCGGCATTACCTACCTGCCTATCCGCAATGTAGCCATCAAGTTTGACTGGACCCACAAAGTAACCGGCGAACCCAACCCTGCCATGATTTTTAACCCAAGTCCCAATGCCCCGCCTTACCTGCGCGTAAACAACTTTTACCAAATGGGAATGGCCTACAGTTTTTAGCATGAAAAGAAGAGATTTCATAAAAACCGGATGCCTAGCCTGTGCCGCAATGGCCGCCGGCAGCAGTTTGGCCTCTTTGCAAAGCTGCAGCCCCATGCCGGTGTACAAAGCCACTGTTGACCAACACCAAATAATTGTACCCAAAACGGCTTTTCTTGAAGGAGAAACCATGAAAGTGGTGCGAAGCAGCGCCACACTCTACGACATACTTCTGGTGGCAAAACCCAATGAAGAACCGCGGGCCCTGCTTATGAGTTGCACCCATTTTAGCAATGCGCTGGTGCCCAATACCAACGGACTCAACTGCAACCTGCACGGCAGTCAGTTTGACCTGCAAGGCGCTGTGATAAACGGACCGGCAAGCAAAGCCCTTAAAAAATTCACCGTAAGCACAAACGAGCAAAACTATCTTATCAACCTAAAAAACAATTGAATATGAACACCAAACAAACATTGCTACTCGCACTTGTGGCAACCATAGCCATTGTAAACCAAAGCTGCAATACCGGCGACGACAACGAGCAAGTGAAAAACCTGGAGCTACAGCAAAACATACTCAACGATTTTGCGGAAAATACCGTGGTGGAAACCTACAGCCAAATGAGCCAAAAAATGGCACAACTGCACCAAACCTGTACGGACATGCAAGCACAACCCACCCAAGAAAAGCTACTTAGAGCCCGCGAAGAGTGGAAAACCGTGCGGCAATATTGGGAGCAAAGCGAAGCCTTTCTCTTTGGACCCGTAGCCACTGAAAATATAGACCCAGGCACCGACACATGGCCCATAGACCTTGCCGGACTAAAAGCCATCATTGGCAACGATGATGAGCTGAGCGAAAGCTATATAAGCAACCTGGGCGATGAGCTCAAAGGATACCATCCGGTGGAATATTTGCTTTGGGGCGAAAACTCAAACAAAACCGCAGAGGATTTCAGCGAACGGGAACTGCAACTGCTGGCACTGCTGAGCAACGACCTGATGCAAAAGGCAACTCAACTGCTGAGCGAGTGGCAAACCGATGGCAAAAATTTCAGTGCTACATTTACCTCTGCCGGACCCAACAACAGCACCTACGGCACCCAACTTCTGGTTTTTGAAGAAATGGTAAATGCCCTTGCCGGAATTTGTGACGAAGTAGCGGGCGGCAAAATTGGCGAGCCTTTTCATGCCAAAGATCCCGCCCTTGAAGAGTCACCGTTCAGCAAAAATTCGCTCACTGATTTCAAAAACAACATAATAGGAGTAAAAAATGCCTATTTGGGCAAAAATTATGGCCTTTCAGACTTTATGCAAAACAACAACCTGTCGCTCGATGCCAAAATAAAAAACGAGATGGAGAATGCCCTGAAAGCCTTTGATGCCATTACCCTGCCCTTTGGCGAAGCCATTACCCAACAGCCCACACAAGTGCAAAATCTAGCCGAGCAAATAGACATTCTCAAAGCCACTTTGGAAAACGAGTTGTTGCCTTTCATTAAAAAATCCATAGCGAGCAAATGAGTTTGAAGAATACCGGATTTGCAGGTTTCCTGATATTGGCCTTTTGCTGCAGCGCCTGCCACAAAGCCCGGGAATGGGACGATACGCAGTGGGACAACCGCTTATCAGGCGGCAGCCAAACGGTATTCAACAGCGGTATCGGAGCCTTTTCATCGCCATTCAATGGCATGTCGCCCTGGCTAGAAGCCAACCACGAGCTGGGCGATATGCATTTTGAAGCCACTTTTGTACCCGCTCCCGCACAAAAATTTGGTGGTTTGGGGCCCGTTTACAACAGCAACTCCTGTTTCAACTGCCATGTAAACGATGGGCGCGGCAAACCCATAAACCCCGGCGAAACCCTTAAAAGCATGCTTATACGCCTGAGTGTGCCCGGCGAAAACGAGCATGGCGGCCCTTTGGCGGCACCCGGATTTGGCGGACAACTGCAAGACAAAGCCGTTTTTGGCATTCCCGCAGAAGCCCATGTAAATGTGGTGTGGCACGAGACCGAAGTAGCTCTTTCTGATGGGCAAAGCCAAATGTTGCGCTACCCTGAATGGACATTAAGCGAGTACTACACCAACCCACCCGCCAACATGCTGTTGTCGGCCCGCATTGCGCCACCGGTTCACGGCCTCGGCTTACTTGAGTTGGTTGACGAAAGCACCCTTCTATCCTTTGCCGATGAAAACGACCTGGACGGCGATGGTATTTCGGGCAGACCCAACTACGTTTTTCACGACAAAAGCGGACAGATGATGATGGGCCGTTTTGGCTGGAAAGCCGAAGCACCCACGCTTGAACAACAAATAGCCGGTGCCTACAACGACGATATGGGCGTTACCACAAGCTACTATCCCAACGAAAGCAGTGCATCGCAACTACAAAACGACAAGCTCAAAGACGATCCCGAAGTACCCGATTCCGTTTTTCATGCGGTGGTGTTTTATGTACAATCGCTGGCAGTGCCCGCCCGCCGCAACAGTACCAATGAGCAAGTGCTCAGGGGCGAACAGTTATTTGCGCAAACCGGCTGTGCCAAATGCCACATACCCACTATGCGCACCGGCACACAGGTGGTTTTCAAATCGGCATCAAACCAATTGATACACCCTTACACCGATATGCTGTTGCACGATATGGGGCCTGCCCTTAGTGACAACCGACCAAGCTACAAAGCGGAAGGCAGCGAATGGCGCACACCCCCGCTTTGGGGCATTGGCCTTACGGAAACAGTGAACGGACACACCAATTTTCTGCACGACGGACGCGCCCGCAATTTGCTCGAAGCCATTCTGTGGCACGGTGGCGAAGCGCAAAACAGCCGCGATGCCGTAGTGAAATTGAGTAGTAGCGACCGCGCCGCCTTGCTGGCCTTTCTCAATTCGCTGTAGCGTTTACAAAAAGGCCGCGCCACGCTGTAGCAGGCTTGTACTTTTGCCACGTGCAGTTAACGAGTTTACACCTGATCAACTTTAAAAACCACCGCGACAGCGCCTTGGCGTTTTCGCAGAAAATAGTGTGCATAACCGGCCTTAATGGCATGGGCAAAACCAATTTGCTCGATGCCATTTACTACCTTTCGTCAGGCAAAAGCTATTTCAATAATATAGACAGCCAAAACATAAACCACCGCGAAAAATACTTTACGCTGCAAGGCAGTTTCAGTACGATTGAGGGTAGTGAAGAAGTGTTTTGTGGATTTACGGCGGGCCGAAAAAAAGTGCTGAAACGCAATGATGTGGAATACGACAAACTGGCCGAGCACTACGGCAAGTTTCCAGCGGTGATGGTGACACCGCTCGACCTGAACCTGGTGACCGAAGGCAGCGAAGAACGGCGGCGATTTATGGACAGCACTCTTTCAATTTACGACAAGGATTACCTGCAAAAGCTGGTGCAGTACAACCATGTGCTGGCACAACGCAACAGCCTGCTGAAACAACACCGCGAAGGAGAAAAACTCAACAAAAGCCTGTTGCAGGTTTACGACGGTCAGTTGCAGGCTTTCAGCCAATTGCTGTATCCCAAACGAAGACAATTTATTGAAGAGCTCTCTCCGTTGTTTAACCAATTTGCCGGGCAGATAAACGAGCACCAAGAGGAGCTAAAGTTGCGCTACGACAGCCAACTGAGTAAAGAAAACCTGCTAGATTTGTTGGCCAAAAACCTGGAAAAAGACAAGGTATTGGGTCGCACCGAAGTTGGCTTGCACAAAGACCGGCTGGAGTTTAAAATAGGCAGCAGCCCGCTGAAAAAATTTGGTTCACAAGGACAGCAAAAAAGCTATGTACTGGCGCTGAAATTGGCACAAGCCAAAATGGTGGAGCAAAAAACCGGAAAGAAACCCATTTTGCTGCTCGACGACATCTTTGACCGCCTTGACGATTTGCGCGCCGCCCGCTTGTTGGAGCTCTGCCACGAAGTTTTTCACCAAATATTCATAACCGATACCAGCCGCGAAAGATTGCTCGCAGCACTGCAAAAAGCGGGAAAAGACGGTGAATTTTTTGAAGTGAAAGGAGGAGTGGTAGAAGCCGAAGCTGCCCATGAATAATTTGTAGCGCAAGGCAAATGGTGGTGGTTAGATAAGGTTTTATGAATTTTGCCGGCAAATAACCTTCATGCTGCTACACGAAAATGTGCTCATATCGTTTGATGTCATCCAAAAAGAATTTGTTTGCAACCTGAATGCCTGCAAGGGTGCCTGCTGTGTAGAAGGCGATTATGGTGCTCCATTGTTGCCCGAAGAGCTGCCTGTAATAGAAAAGGACCTTGAGGTAATAAGACCCTACCTAAGTCATGCCGCCAACAAGTTGCTCGACAAAACAGGCTTTTACGAAACCGATGGCGAAGGCGAGTTGGCCACCACCTGCCTGCCAAAAGGCGAGTGCGTGTTTGTGATAAAGGAAAACGGCATGTACAAATGCGGTATTGAAAAAGCCTGGGAAGATGGAAAAACGCAATTTAAAAAGCCCATTTCCTGCCATTTGTATCCTATAAGAATAAGCAAAGTGGGCGAATACGAAGGGCTCAACTACCACAAATGGCAAATATGCAATGCAGCCTGCAAATTGGGCAAACAACTGGAAGTGCCCATTTATCTGTTTCTAAAAGAAGCTTTGGAGCGCAAATACGGCAAAGCATGGTTTGAAGAATTGGAAAATATAGTGGAAGAAATAAAAGGCGATTTGCCCGAATAAAGCCCATCTTGCAACCCATCCAACAGTTGGTTCGTCAATAGGCCAACACCGAAAACAATTGATACATGAAAAACTTTACCCTATCGGCCATCTTTTTAATGGTGGTTCACACTGTTTTCGGCCAATGCGATCACTTGCTCAGCAGCAAAGCCACCGACCTGACCACCTGCTCAAACGAGTGGATTTCCATTGATTTGGAAAAACTGGAAAACCGCACGGGCGGAAGCTGGAGCAGCTCAACCGGCACAAACTTTGGCAGCAAAACCCTGAAGGGCATCCTCACAGAAAGTCAAACGATATACTACCTATATACCGACAACAACGCGCCCTGCACCGCCACCGATAGTTTTATGATAAAAGTGAATGAAAAACCGCGAATACAAGTGCAAAAGCCATCGGATGTATGCGAAAACGGACCTGATTTACAACTTACAGCATTTGCGACACCGCTGGGCGGAACCTGGTTTGATACCACGAAATTGGCTTTGGTAAAAGGCGCGGATTTTTATCCGGCCAACAGCCCTGCTACTGCCAAAGAACCCAGGTTTTACCAACTTTTTTACCGCTATACCGATGCCACCACCCAATGCAGCGACACCGCTGAAACACAAATAGCCGTAAAACCCCTGCCCGTAATAAAGCTAAAAAGCGTTGACTATAAGCTGGCACTTAAAGATTCCATGCTGTTGCTTGATACCATGGTAAAATTACCACACACGGATGAAGGTATTTGGTCAGGTTTGGGCGTGGGCCAAGTACAAAACCATTATTATTTTCTAAGCGACGCCGTAAAAGGAATTACCGGCAGGTATGAAATTTACTACACTTATACAGATCCAAGAGGTCCATCGCCACATTGTAGCAACAATGCCAAATTGGTACTGCACCTTACCAACGACAGCGTTTCTACCTTGGTGCAAAAAATTGAATATGATGAACTTGCCATATTTCCAAACCCTGGGAGCGGCTCGGTAAATCTGGCTTTGGATATTCCGTTTTCGTATGCGGTTTATAACCTAACCGGCAAAATGGTGACCAACCAACAGGCAAGCAGCACAAGGGCTACTCTGAATTTAGAAAAAGGCATGTATATAGTAGTTGTAAAAACCGATAGCGGCGCAAAGTATTGCAGGAAAATAATGGTGAAGTAAAAAAAGTGGTCTTTATTAGCTATGGTTTTTTTCAATGCCCAACAAAAAAGAACCCGGTTTCATGCCATCACGAAACCGGGAACAAAATGAATGAACCTGTCTTGGCTTTACTCAAAACTGTATTCTGTAAATAATATTTGGTATTAGAGCCAACTGGGTGCCTTTTTCTATTTTTTGGGTTATCGGGTTGAAATATTCATTTACCACCGCGGCATTATTGGTGATGTTTTGCACATCTATTTTAAACTCATGGGTTGTTTTTTGGCGGTTCACCCGGTAATAAAACGACATATTCGCCTGGAAAATATCATCGCCTTTTGTTTCATAAATATGTTGCCAATCGCGCACTTCGGTACCGGTGGCAATAGATTGGTCAAGAAGTATTTTGGTGTATCGTTTGCCGCCAATCAACGATATTTTTCCGTTGAGGCCCAGCACTTTGTTTTGCTCGGCACCCAGCTTCCACTCTTTGCCGACCAACAGGTTGCTTACGTAGTTGCCATTCCAGCGGGTATTGCGCTCCACGCCATCAAGGGCGGTGTATTTGCTTTGGTACAGCGAGTTGGTAAACATAAAATAATACCCTTTGTTCAGGTAACGCTCAGCGGTGAGTTCAATTCCGTAGTTGCGTCCTGTACCCTTGTTCACCATTTGTTGGGTGGTGTAGCTGTCGTAGCTATTGATGGTTGAAATGGCGCTATTTACATCATTTACCACGGGCACATTGCCAAGAGCTTGGTAATATACTTCCATTTTTACATTATAGTTGGCCCCAAACCGCCTTTCAATACCGGCTACATAATGGCTGGCATTGAGCATTTTAAGGTTTTTGTTGGGATAATACGCGCTGCCATTGGCCAGAGTAGTTGACGAAAAATAGGTAAGCAACGACTCAATGCGGCTGTGGCGACCATAGCCAAGGGTGAAATAGGTAGCGGGTGCCACCTCCCACCTCAGGCTGGCTCGCGGCTCAAGCTTTTGGCTTTGGTTCAGCAAAAATTGCGAATAGTGCGAACCCGAAACGAATGTTAGTTTTTCAGTAGCCCGGTAACGCCACGACACAAAACCTTCGGCCAGGCCGGCATTGCCTTTCGAATTAAAATCATGGATCCATTTATTATTGTCTTCATTATAATAGGCCGAATACAAATCGAGGTAGTGTTGGGTATAGAAAAAGCCCGCACGCAACTTGTTTCTTGCGTCTATTTTATAGTCAACAATGCTTTGTGCCCGCAGCGATTGCTTGCCCAAGTTGTCGCGGTAATTTTCAAGAAAGCTGGCGTCTTCTTTTCGTACTTGCTGTGTGTAGCCGCTGCCATTGGCCGACCACGAAATTGCTGAAGTTACGTAGGCATTGCGACCCAAATGAAGTGCATGTTTCAACCCAACCGTCGCTAGATTGGCACTGTATTGACTTCTGAAAACTTCGGTTGGCTTGCCGTTTACTGAATCCATGGCACCGTCTTCAATAGAGCTGATGCCCCAAAGGCCAAACAAGGTAAAATAGCCATACTTATTGGTGGGCAGCAAAAACTTGAACGATGCGTCCTGGTACTTCGGCACCCCGCCAAAGTCAACAATATTGAGGTTGTCAAGTATGGCCAGGCTTGAGTAGCGGTAGTTTATCAGATAAGAGCCATTATAATTTCGTGAAAAAGGTCCTTCAGCTGTCAAGTCGAGCCCCAGCACCCCCGCCGAAAAAGAATATTCGCGTTCTTGGTTGTTGCCATTTCGCAGCGAAATATCGAGCACACCAGAGTAGGCATTTCCATACTCAGGCGCAAAAGCACCGGTGAGAAACACCGAGTTGGCCAACATGGAACTGTTGAGTGCATTGATGGGTCCGCCGGTAGCACCTTCGTCAGAAAAATGGTTGGGATTGGGTATTTCCACACCTTCCAAGCGCCATTTTATTCCCTTGGGCGAGTTGCCACGCACCACTATAGAATTGTCGCCCTGTGCATCGGCTGTTACGCCTGCAAAATTGGAAGCCATGCGCGCGGGGTCGTTGAATGTGCCGGCAAACCTGCTCGTTTCGTCAACCGAAATGGTACGTGCGCTGGTAACCGCCATTTCATTATTAATATCGGCCTTGTGCTCATTGCCGTTTATTTCCACTTCGTCCATTTTTACCACCGACTCTTGCAGTTCTACAGTGATGACGAGCTGCTTGGCAGAGTTGAGCACCATATTGGGCAACAGCTTTTGTTCGTAGCCCATGTAGCTTACCGCAAGGCTCACGCGCCCCACAGGAACATTATTAATTTCAAATTCGCCATTATAATTGGTGGTGGCGCCTAAAAAAGGATCAGAATTAAGCACCACCACACTTGCTCCTATCAACGGCTGTTGGGTATCGGCATCTAATACCTTGCCCCTAATGGTTTGTTTAATTTCTTGTGCCACTGCTACATAGCCAACAAATAGCAGCGTAAGCACAAGATATAGTTTTCCAGTCTTCATTGTTTTTTTGGTTAGTTTTTAATAATAAAAAAAGAAAGGCGGAGGCTAGAGCACCCTGATACCCGCGGTAAGGCCTACATAGCTGCGCAGTACTTTATTGCCTACAAAATAATCGCTGATTGAATAAGGTGCCACGTGGCCGCCGGTCACTTCGTTATTATCATTTCGGTAGCCCGAAACAAGCAGGTTGAAATCAGGTCCGGCAAATACTTCGAAACTGCCGGCCAAAGGCAAGGTAAAGCACACATTGAGCTTATTGAGCAGGTGCAGGTCTTCAATGCGCCAAGTGCCTTCCATAACCTGACTTGACACCAAATCGATGTTCATTTTGAGTTTGTTGCCCAGCTTTTGCTGTGTACCTAAACCGTAGCCGTAGCTCCAGATAAACGAATTGTCGTAAGGTCGGGCACCTACAGTAAAGATGTTGTACAAATTTTCGGTACCTGTTTTAAAGCTCAGGTTGCCGTAAAACGTTTCGTTGGCACTCAATTCAAATTTGTGGTAGCCGCTTTTTGAAATATTGAGGAAACCGAGCGCAAAACCATCGGAAATACTATCGCTGATATTGATAAATCCCAGTTGAACGCCTTTCAGGTTTTTGGCCACATTGATAAATCCGCTGGCCTGAAAACCTTCTAAATTACCGGTAACCACGTTGGCAAAACCCGCTACTTGTGCCCCTTTCATAGAGTCAGAAGCCACATTGGCAAAACCGGAAATCTGCGGACCGACAACCGTTTGTGAAGCCACATTGCAAAAACCCGCAATTTGAGCAGCATGCACCCTGCCTGTGGTCACATTTGAAAAACCAGATGCCTGGAAGCCATTGAAATTGCCATGCACCACATTTGAGAAACCCGCCAACTGACTGCCTGTATAGGCGCCATTGACTACATTGCTGAAGCCTGCAGCCTGAAAACCATTGACACTGTCGGTAACCACATTGCTGAATCCTGCAATCTGCGCCCCTTTGGTAAAGCCGCCGCTGGTGTTGTAAAACCCGGCAATTTGCACCCCATTGGCAGCGCCTAACACGGTGTTGCCAAAGCCCGCAATTTGAAGGCCTTGCATATCGTGTTTCAACACATTGAGCAAGCCGCCAATTTCAATACCATCAAGACCTGCGTGATAGCCTGCCAGGATATTGAACGAAAAATTGTTGATGACCCTACCGCTTTCAAGGCCATTGGTACCCATGGGTGATATGAAAGAAACCTGACCGGGCCGCCTCAGCAGCGAATCGTTGTTTTGTGCAAAACTTCCCAAGCCAAGGATAGTACAGAAGATGATTGAAAAAATTAGGTGTTTCATGATTTGTTGTGTTTGCCCTATTGACAAGCAAAGCACAAAACACCCCTATTTGCTTGCTGATTTTTTTTTTGAGAAGTTTTGAAATTAATTGAACAGGAAATATATCAGTAATATGATCACTTGTATTTATTGTATCATACCTACTCCATCAATTTCTTCATAAGGCCGCATTTCCAACAATATTTGGGGAAATGCGGCCCTTTTATACTACTTCACTTCTACTTTCAGGTCGTTGCCGGCCAGGTCTTCCCAACGGTAAAAATGGAAGACACCACCATTGCTCATGGCTACAAAAATGCCATTGGGAAAATTGGGCCCAAGGGCATAAGGGCTCACATCTGAGCCATCGCTTTCGTCGGTTGAGGTGGCTATTTTCTTCAATAATTTATGTTCATACGGATTTTCTGCACTTCCCTCGCGGCTGAATACCCAAAACAAATTGGCTTGTTGGTCGGAAAGCAGGATGTAGCCGCTGCCCGCGCCTGTTGGATAAAGGCTAAGCCCCTCCTGGTCTGATGCAATTCCTTCGGTGGCGAATAGTGCCAATTGTTCATTGCCTTTTTCAGGGTCGGCATAGTACTGTCGTACCCCCACTGTTTCGTCGGAATAATACACATGGCCAAGCGCATCATCAACCAAAACGGCTTCAATTTCTGCGCCTTCAAAAGTGCCAAACTTGCGCACTACTTTTCCGCTTACGGCTCCATTCGCGTCAGCAGCAAGTTCATATTGCCACAAATAGCTACCACTGGGGCCGGTTTTGCGCGAAACTACGGCATACACTTTTCCCTTGGCATTTTTGTAAAGTGCTATTCCCATGGGCGCGCGGTCTGTTTCGCCCTCAAAAACGGGTATGCCGCCATTGTCAATAAACTTCATTTGCGGCACTTGCACCACCCGAATGCTGTTGGTACCACGCTCGGTGCAAACGGCTATGTCAATCGGCTGCCCGTTGTTATCAAAACCATATTCAAGATCCACATTGTTTGGCCGTTTCATACCGGTAAGGCATTTGTCGCGGATGATTTTTCCATCCAAATCAAATACAAACAAACCACCGTTTTCATCATTTTTATCGGTGCCAATAATGAGGCTTTTTGAGCGATCTTCCTGATTGACCCAAATGCAAGGATCATCGGTATCTTCAGTGGTTTTTTCTGTAATAACCGCCGGACTTATTTTGCCGGCAGCATTAGTTTCTTCCATGGCCGCTTCGCCGGGTTGCTTGCTGTCAACTGCATTGGTTTGGGTTTGTGATCCGCAACTTGTCAGCAGCCAAACGGATAATAAAATGAGTAATGGTTGTATGTGTATCATTGTGTGTTGAATGTACTTTTTATTGTCTTTTATAAAAATATAATTCTTGTGTTTCATTGGCTTTTTGTTCGCTAAGGGTATAATAGCCGCCATCTTCTACGCAAATGGCCTCCCCTTGCGACTCCACCGGATTGTAAGGAGCTTCAAGCGGTGTGGTTGACAAGAGTTTCCATACCGGTTGCCAGTCTTTTTCGCTGCACTGCCAATAGAAAATATTGTCGTAGGTTTTTATAAAAATTTCGCAACCATTGGCCGATACATCGCCGCCCGTAGCCACTCTGAACGGAAAAGTTCCGGCTACTTCAAGCACATTCACATCGGAGAGCAATTGCGGGTATTTTGCCACATAGAGCTTTGAACTTACACCAAATTTGCTCACGATATATACATCAAGGGTTATGGGATCGAGCAGCAGTGTTTCGGAGTTTTGTTTCGTATCGGGATAGCTCATTCTTATTTTGTCCACTTCGGGTGCCAATTCTATGGTTTTTCCTGCATGCGCATCGGCATATAAAGGTTCTTGAAAGCGGTACACAAACACTTCCGGTCGCGAGGTGCTGTTGTCGCCAATATCGCCCAAATAAATATATGAATTACCTTTCACGGGTCCGGGCCCTACTTCAATATCTTCCCAATCGGTGTTTGTAAGCCCTTTTATTCGGTAGCTCGCCTTTAGTTTTCCGGTGTTTTTGTCCATAAGAAAAATAAACTCAGGATTACCACTGTCGTTGTGTGTCCAGATGGCATTTTCGTTGGCTTTGCTCACAGCCAAACCAGAGGCTTCTCTGGCATAATCAACAGGGCCAACTACTTGCGCTTGGCTGGCAAATGAGCTTGTTTTTTCAAGTTGCGATGGATTGTATGTTGCAGTAAAAGGCGCAAAACCATCCCAGGGATCTGCTTCTTTCCCGCAGGAAAAAAATAATACGGTGGAGGTAAAAAGGAAGCTTGCTAATGATAGATAACGCATGGCAGCTTAAATGAAAAGACCTGCACTCGATAGCGAGGCAGGTCTTTGATTTTTTATAAAATATTGAATTAGTTGGTTCCGTAGCAACCGATGTATGCAGCGGCAGCAGGAGCTGAATAAGTTTTGCCGTTTACAGTTATGTCGGGCATAAGGGTAAATCCGGTTTTGCCTTTGGTAAGACCGGGAGCACCAGACATCAAATGGAAATCGGCAGAGGCGGGCATGTAGTCAAGAGTAAGTGGATCTACAGGGAAAGCCGAAGTGTAGGTAGAAACCGTGTAGTTGGCAAATTTTGGATCGTTGGCACCTGGACCACCGGCCAAATCGTTGCTGGTTTCGCTGTCGCCTTTTTGGAAAGAAACTGCGGTTGGGTAAAACTCATCTACCATTACCTGATCGGTGCCATAGTAGTGGTTGTAGCCTACTTTGATGTTGGTAATATCGGCATCGTCAACTATTTTGGCGCCAAAGCGACAGTTTACAATCAAGTTGTTGTAGCACTGTCCACGTCCACCGGCTTCTACGTTGATAGAACCACCGCGACCGGTTTTGGTTTGTCTCCAGCCACACTCCACAGCTGTGTTGTTATATACATTCATATTGGTTTGTGGCTCGGCCATAGTACCGCTGGCGTTTGACCATTTGTAGGCGTTGGTAGCAGCTCGGTAAGAGTTGTTGAAGGCCATAGTGCCGGTTACTGAGCTTTTGATGTTGATAGACTCACCACCGTTTTTACCATTGAGGATAAAGTTGTTGTTGCTAATTAAAATGGTACCGCCAACTACGCGCATACCGTCGTCGGTAGTGTAGCGAATGGTGCAGTATTGCATTACCATTTTGGCATTTGTGTTTGAGAACAAGAAGGCATAACGTGGGTCTCCATCGTCATAAGGACCAATGTTCATTGAAGGGTTGTCGCCACCGGTAGGCGCACCTACATACTCAATAGTGGTGTGTTGCAATACCACATCGCCACTTGTAGTAACACACTGAATACCACCCCAAAGGCCTGCAAAAATATTGTCTTTGGTTCTTTTGGCTTCAGGAATGGTAAACAATACGGGTTGGCTTTCAGTACCCATTACATACAAATTACCTTGTACCGAAAGTTCAGGAGCACCTTGTGAACCGTCACCGTCAAAAATTACGGTTACACCTTCAGGAATGGTAAGGGTTTTACCGGCGGGTACTATAAGGGTACCACCTGCAATGTAAGTTGTATTGGCTTCCCAGGCACCTTCTACGTTGCCGGCAGGTATGTTTACAGCTTCTTTGGTTGTTACAGAAACAGTTATGCTGAGTGTACCGGTTTTGTCTTGTTCGTCAGAAACATTTACGGTAATGGTATAGCTACCTGCAGTAGCGGGAGCCGTGTAGCTCAATTTGGCACTACCTGAGGTTGTACCTTTTCCGGTAATGTTGTCAATTGATACAGTACCGTTATCGGCAGATGCGGTAAGGTCTTTCAGGTTTCCGGGTGCTACTACAGTCAAATCAACTGTGGCACTGCCCGATGGAGTTAGGTTCAATGATGATTGGCTTCCGGTAACTTGTGGAGCTGGAAAATCTTCAGTTTTGCCACATGACCAAAGCCCGGCAGTAATACCTACTAATAAGGCACTAAATGCTAAGGTTTTGAATAGTTTCATTTTTATTGTTTAGTTTTTATGAAATGCATGAATTAAAAATTGAATCGAACGCCCATGCGGTACGACTGAAAATAATGGTCGTCGCGGATGAGTGTATAATCTGAGCTGTTTTGAAGTTTGTATTGTTTCTCCGGCAACATGTGCGGTTTCTTGATGATAACCTTCATGGGAGAATTGAGCAGGTTTTGGCCCTTAAAGGTCAATACCCAGTGGTCGTTGAGTTTTTTCTCAAATGAAAAATCGAGCTGCAGAAATGGCAACACCCAACTGTCGTTTTCATAAAAAGGTGATACATTTTGGATGCGCTCACCGGTATATACCGCAGCAAGCTGTGATTCTATGCCTTTTTTAGCGTCTTTGTACAATATAGACAGGTTGCCTATGTTTTTGGCCTGCCCTTGCAGCGGACGCGTTTGTGATGGGGTGCGTACCACCACGTTTGATGTTGGGTCATTAGGATCTTCGCGCGTGCGCAGTGCCTTGGTGGTGGTTATCTGCGAGTTGGTGTAGGTATAATTTACTTTGATACCGAATTTGTTGAAATAGCGGGTAAAGTCAACTTCAATACCCCAGTTGTAGGCGGTACCGTAGTTGCCCGGCTGTGTTACCGGCGAGTTGCTGGGGCCCAATACGGTGGCGTATTCTATAGGGTCTATTATTTTCTTGTAAAATGCACCAATGAGCAATTTATTCACCGGACTTGGGAAATACTCCCAGCGCAGGTCGTAGTTGTAGGCTTTTACCCTTTTCAAACTTGGGTTTCCTACTTCGGGGTAGCCGTCGGTTTGGGTGTAGTTGTAGTAGGGTACAATTTCAAAATATCCCGGGCGGCTAATTCCTTTGAAAAAACTGGCCCTGATGTTCATTTTATCATTGGGCATGTGTTTGATGTGCACGCTGGGCAATACATCAAAATACACCTGGTTTTTGCTGTTCTGAATTTCAGGATCTGTGTTGTAAAGCAACTGATAGCCTTGGTTGGTATGCTCTACCCTTACCCCGCCCAGCACTTGTGTTTTAGGCAGGATAAAAAACCTTGTTTGCACATAATAATCCAACAGGTTTTCGTGGGCATCGTAGTTCTGCGGGTCCGACACACCACCCAGCGGATTGAGCACCACTTGCTTCACATCGGCGTAGGTATAAAAGTCGCGACCGTAGGTTTGGGTGGTTGGCGAGGGATCAAAAGTATAGCTGTTGTAAAAGTTGGTTCTGTATTTGGTTCTATACATACCTCCCACGCGTATTTCGCCTTCTCTACCCAAAAATTCAGGTGTATAAATAAGGTTCAGGTAAGCGGTGTAGTCAATATCAGAGTTGTGCTGCCAGGTGCGGGGCATGTGTCGCTCAATGGTAACAGGCTGCATTACAAAACCCACCAAACCTGTGTTTCGCTCAAATTGTCCCACATCGGGTTCATCGTTTTTGGCAATGGAGTGTACGGCAATCCAGTTGATGCTCAATCCGCGGGCTATTTTGTGGTCGCCCTGCATGCTCGATGTGAAAATGCGTTGGTCTTGCAGGCGGTTTCTTGTAATGAGCGAAACAATGGCATTGCCCTTTTCAGCACTGTAGTAACGCGCATCCAATTGAGATGCAAAATCATCTCTTACCTGAGCATATTTCAAGCGGTAATCGCCTGCATAAAACTTGATGGTATTGTATTTATTGAGGCGGTAGTCTAACCTTAAGTGCGCACCAATACGCGTTTGTTGGGTAGAGTATTTTCGTTCGTGCAGCTCGTCAAGCGAGGGGCTGTTGCTGCCAAAATAATCGGTGGAAGTTTTAAACCAAAGGCTGTTGTTGCCACGGTAAGAGTTTTGGTAACCAACGGCGGCCAATACACCGAGTTTGTTTTTAAAATAGCGGTTGCCTATAGAAAAATTCCCCATCACATCGGGCATGGGCTGTATGTCGCGCACCACGAGGTTGTCTTTCGAAAAATCGCTCATTTGCGCTTGGTATTTAGGTCCGTAGAGCTCATAAGGCGACTTGTAGTTGGTAGCACCAACATCGAAAGTCTGGAATTTGCGGTTGAGGTTTATTTGGTTGTATCCTGTTTGAAAATCGCCACTGATGTGCAATTTGGCGGGTGCGTCTTTCATTATCATATTTACCACACCGCCAATGGCATCGCCTTCCATTGATGGGGTAAGTGCCTTGGTTACTTCAAGTTTTTCCAACAGCGAAGCAGGAAAAATATCGAGCGGCACATAGCGGTTTTTGTTGTCGGGGCTGGGTATTTTCAGGCCATTTACCAAGGTATAGTTGTAGCGTTTGTCCATACCGCGCACAATGGCGTGTTGTGGCGAGCCATTGCTGTTGCGCACTATTGATACACCGGCCACCCGCTGCACCACATTGGCTACGGTAATGTCGGCTGAGAGTTCAATGGCTTTTGATGAGATAACATTGGTAACAGTAGCCGATTCCTTTTCTGACTTTCGCGCATCCGTTTCGTTGCCCGCAGCTACTTCGCCATACACCACCACATCTTCGCTCATAAGCGCCTGATCTATACCGAATACTATGTTGTGGGTTTGTACTTCGGCCTCGCTTTCAAAATACACCTCGTACTCAATGGTTTTGTAGCCCACGTAGCGTATAAGCACCTTGTACTTGGTTTTTGCCGGAATGTTTTTTAATGCATAGCTGCCATCAAGCCCCGCGAGTGCATAAATCTCGGTGCCTTCAAGCATGAGGGTGGCACCTACCAAAGGTTCATCATTGCCATCGAGCACCTTGCCCTTGAGCGTAGCAGCCGAAGCCGAATAAATGCCAACAATGAAAAAAAGTAGTATAAAACTTAGTTTGGTGGTAGCGGACATGCCTGTTGTTTATGCACTGCAAGATTAGAAGCCCTGCATTACCGAAATTTTAGTAGCATGTTAAACAATAGGACGTCTTTTATAACATTTCAAGGCTTTTTGCTAAATTTATGTTAAGAGCCACAAGACTTAGATTACCTGCATATTACTATAGCCCTAAAATTATTTTTTATGAAAAGCTTATTAGAAGCTTGATGTTTTAAACGCCAATTCAACAAAAGTTTTTAAATTACCCGCTCATAGGTTTATCTATAGTATAAAAGGTGAAAGACTACAAAGAAAACAGGCAAACTTCCCTTGAACTTGAACGCTTAACTCTGGCGAGTAAGGCAGTGGGGCTGGGTATTTACGATTGGAACCTGGAGTCAGGCGCACTTTATTGGGACGATAACATGAAAGAGCTCTTTGGCGCCGGCAATCAACCAATTGATGACTATAATGCCTATTTCTTTGGTTTGCTGGTAACTGAAGACCGCGACAGAATAACTGACAACTTAACGGAAATTCTTAGTGGCAAGAGCGAACTTTCATCCTTTACACACGAGTACAGGATAAAACTACGCAACAAGACAAAGCACATTGCCACCAATGGCTTGGTTTTTAGAAATGAAGCAAAAGAGGTGGTGCGCATTATTGGCGCCTGCCAAGACATTACCAAACAAAAAGCTGCCGAACTTGCCCGCAACGAAAGCGAACGCATGCTGCTTGACCTGATTGAAAACCTGCCCGGCTTTGTGTACCGCTGTCAGTTGAAGCAAGACTGGGAAATGCAATATATAAGTGAAAACATCTATGAACTAAGCGGTTACAAATCAAGCGAGCTGGAATACAACAGGCTGCTTTCGTATAGCGAACTGATAGTAGCTGAAGACAAGCAGATGGTATGGGATGAGGTAAACAGCCAATTGCTGGCCGGAAACTCTTTCGTGTTGCAATACCGGATTACCTGCAAAGACGGCAGTATAAAATGGGTTTGGGAAAAAGGCAAGGCTATAAAAGACAAAAACGATGAGGTTAAGTTTTTGGAAGGCGTAGTTGAAGATATTTCTGAAATAATGCAGGCGCGGGAAGAAATGCTGCTGCTGCTCAACAATACCAACGAGTTTTTTATCCTTCTTGATAAAAACCTACGTATAATAACCTTCAACAAAAGTTTCAAAACCAACTACCAACACTTTTTTGGCAAGCAAATAGAAAAAGGCAAAAGCATATTGGAATACGCACAGGCAACCCGAAAAGACGAACTGAAACAGCTATACGAAAAAGTACTACAAGGTGAAATAATAGAAACCGAACTTAATCTGGTAGATGAACAACAATTGTCACGAAGTTTTGCCCTCACCTACCACCCTGCATACAATGTAGCCAATGAAATAATAGGCGTTTTTGTAACAACCGTAGAAATAACAGACACCAAAAACCTGCAAAAGCGCTTTCAGGCACTGGTAGAAAACAGCAATGATGGAATTGCCATATTTGACCAAAACATACTTCCCTTTTATGTAAGTCCCTCAACCAAAAAAATATTGGGCTACGAACCCCACGAAGTTCAAAACCAGGATGTGACCCATCTTTTTCATCCTGATGACGCCGCAATTGCCCAAGCCAATCTGTTGAGTTGTTTTGACAAACCCGGCGTAACCATAAAATGCGACACCGTGCGGATGCGGCACAAAAACGGCCAATGGCGCTGGATTGAAGCCATAATAACCAATTTGCTGCACGACCCCGCCATCAATGGGATAGTTGACAATTTTAGAGATGTAACCGATGAAATAGAAGCCCAAAAGAAACTAAAAGACAACATAGAGCGATTTGAACTCATAGCCAATGCCACCAACGACTATATATGGGATTACAATTTTGAAGAAAACCAAAACTGGGGCAACAACCAATTGTACCGTTTCTACGGTTTAAACCCACAGAAAGACAAAATAACATCAGAAATTTTCTATGACCGATTGCACCCTGATGACCGCGAAGGCGTGCGCCACCTGATAGCGGACAGCATTAAGAAAAAACTCGTAGCCATAAATGCCGAATATCGTTTAAGAGATGCCAATGGCAGCTACCGCCAAATTTTAGACCAGGCTTTTGTGCGATACAACAACCAAGGGGTAGCGGTGCGCATGATAGGCTCTATGCTCGATATTACCGAAAAAACTGCATCAGAAAGGAAAGTGCTCGATCTGAACCGAAGGCTCACTTTTGCCACAAGCGCCGCTCAAATGGGGGTTTTTGAGTGGGATTTACATACAAATACCATATTGTGGGATGACAAAATGCGCGATCTGTACGAAGCCGAAAACCATGATGATGACACTACAAGCCTTGAAGCATGGTTGAAATACATACATGAAAGCGATATAAAAAACGTGCTGAATACCCTTGAGTTTTATAAAAAAGGCCATACCCAAGCCAAAACACTCTTTAAAATAAAAACGCCGAGCGGCAAGCTGAAGCATATAGAAGCAAGCGGCCTGCTGATAAAAGACGAAAACGACCGAATAAGCAAAGTAATTGGGGTAAACCAAGACGTGACCGAAAGAGAAAACCAACTGGAAACCATAAAGGAACAGTACGAAAAACTGAAAAAAATAGCCTGGACACAAGCCCATGTGGTGCGTGCCCCGTTGGCAAATATTATGGGCATGGTGGAGCTGCTAATGGAAGAGTTGAAGCAAATAAATGACATAAACACCAACCTGCTTTACTTGAAGCAAAGCACGCAAACACTTGACGAAATCCTTCATTCAATGGTGCGCGAAGCCGAGAAAATTCAATAACTGCTATTATCTATTGTTCAAGCCCTTAAAAAGCTTAACATCAAACCGCATCTAATATTTTACACTTTTTAACAGAATTTTATTAGATTCGTTTGGTGCAGTTTTCAGAATACAAAGTGGTTGACAGGTTTTTAAAGGTGTTTATGCCCCAAAATGCCAAATGGATATTATTCTTTTTCGCTGTCTATTACGCACTTATCACTTTTGTCAATCACTACTACTTCCGCACATCAAGCGATCCGTTGGGTATTTATACCAATGCCATTTACGATTATGCCCACTTCAGGCCCAACGACTGCAAACTACTTACTCCGCTCAATGCCGAGTTGGAAACCCCTTTTTTCGACAACAAGCTGAGCGACCACTTTACGCCCATCCAATTTCTATTTGCGCCTTTCTATCCGCTTTTTGGCTCTTATACGTTGCTCATATTTCAGTGGCTCATTATTTTACTGGGTGGCTGGGGCGTTTTTAAGTTTTTCAGCAGTTTCGACTACAAGCCCTATTGGGGTGCCTTGGCCATGTTCCACTACTTTGCCTTTTTTGGTTTTCACAGCGCCCTGGCATTCGATTACCACGACAATGTGTTGGGTGCCTCCGCCGTGCCCTGGCTTTTCTATTTTCTTCGCAAAAACCAATGGACCTGGTATTATGCCGTACTTATGCTGGCCCTTTTTTGCAAGGAAAACATCTCCATTTTTCTGTTTTTTATCTTTGGTGTGTTGGCGCTGTTGCCTTTCGACCGCAAACAAAAGCAAAGCAGAGCGGCGGCCATAGGCGCAGGTATTTCCTTGGTTTATTTTATGCTCATTACCAAAATAGTAATACCCGCCCTGGCCAACGATGGTCGCGACAGCTACCTGCATTTTCACTACAGCGCGCTGGGCTCCTCCTTTGGCGATGCCCTGCTTTTTGTACTGAGCCACCCGCTGCGCACCTTTAAAATGTTTTTTACCAACCACATACACTCGCAGTTTGGCTCAGGCATCAAAATAGAATTGTATGTCATGTTGTTTCTTTCGGGCGGTTTTACCTGGCTTTTCCGCGCCAAATGGCTGCTGATGGCCATTCCCATTATTGCCCAAAAAGTACTGAACGACCAAATACTCAAGTGGGGTATCAACTACCATTACAGCGTAGAATTGGTAGCGCTCATCACCTTTGGCTTGTTTGATTTTTTGACCCGCATGAAAAAACGCGAACTGGCCAACGTGTTGGCTATACTCACGGTGCTTTCTACTTTTAGTGTCACCATAGTAAAATACCGCTCGCGGCTGGCTAAATGGTACGACCCTTACCGCCAAAAT
>WGNN01000150.1 GCA_016124515.1 bacterium | reverse complement strand
TTTGTCAGTAGTTTTGGTTTTACCGCGTTTTTCGCTCAGCGTAGTCACTTCTTTAATAGAGCCTGTGAGTCTTGAGCCAAGGTTTACTTTGTTTACCAAATTGGCTTTGTCCTGCTCCAGGTCTTTCAGTTTTTGGGCCAGGGTATCGTTGGCGGTTTGTGCTGCTCTTGCGCGTTCTTTTTCTTCAGCAAGTGCCTTTTTGATGCCTTCAATTTCCTTTTCCTTTTCTTCAGCTTCGTTTTTGTACTTCATATAGTCGTTGTACTTCTGCTTGTACACGTACAACGATTTTATTTGCTGGTCTTTGCCATTGAGCTCTTCTTTGAGCGACTGAAGTTGAGAAATTAATGCTTGCAGAGAACTGTCTTTGGTATTTACCTCTTTGTTCAAAGAAATAAGTGAAGAGCTGAGGCTATCAACCTTTGCCAGCAAGAGCACGCGTTGCGAGTCGAGCTCGGCAAGCTCTTTTTCTTTGACTTTAAGTTTTTCGGTTTGGTTGTAAATGTTGTAACCCAAAAAACCATTGAGTCCTACCAAAGCACATACTGCAATTATTAATACAATTCTGGAACCTTTGCGAGGTTTCTCTTCTTCCTCTTCGTAATCGGGTTCGTAAGAGTCATCTCTGGTTTCAAATTCTTCGTTTTCGTTGTATTCTTCAGTGCTCATACACCTTATTTTTCAGGTTTCGCCAAAAATATGAAAAAAGTATTATCCCCGCTCTAATTGCGAGAAGTAGAAATTTGCTTCAATCTGTGCATTCTCATCAGAATCTGACCCATGCACTGCATTGGCCTCTATTGATTTGGCAAATCTTTTTCTTATGGTTCCCTCTGCTGCATCGGCAGGATTGGTGGCTCCGATAAGTTTTCTGAAATCGGCTACTGCGTTGTCTTTTTCAAGAACCGCTGCCACTATAGGGCCTGATGACATGTAGCTACACAAGTCGTTGTAGAAGGGTCTTTCGCTGTGAACTGCGTAGAATGCACCGGCTTGTTCTTTGGTAATTCTAAGCACTTTCATGGCTTTTATGCTAAAGCCGCCTTCTATTATCATGTCTAAAATTTTGCCTGTATGGCCTTCTGCAAATGCATCGGGCTTGATCATGGTAAATGTGGTATTGCTCATTTCTTGTGTAGTTTCTTAAAAAAATCGGTGCAAATGTATTTTTCTAAAATGATTTTGGGTTAACCTTATTTTATTTCTGTATGAGCTACTGTGGGTTGCTGCCATAAGATTGCCAACCCTGAGCCACCATTTCAAATACGTTTTCGCCCTTGGTTACCAATTCGTTTTTGCCTGTTTGCGCTGTAATATGGCCTATTACGCTGATGTCTTTGTTTTTGGTAATGGCTTCGTAATGAGCGGGACTTATGGTAAACAAAAGTTCATAATCTTCGCCGCCATTAAGGGCGCAAGTGGTGGGGTTCATACCAAATTCTTCGGCTACATCAACCGTAGCGGGATGTATCGGCAATTTGTCTTCATAAATTCTTACCCCCGCTTTTGATTGACTGGTAATATGCATAATGTCTGATGAAAGGCCATCGGAAATATCCATCATAGCGGTAGGCACTATATGGTTGTCGGCCAAAAATTTAATCACGTCATCGCGGCCATCGGGACGCAGAAAGCGCTGGTACAGGTATTGGTTTTCTTCTTTGAGCTCGGGTTGGATGGAAGGATTGGCCAAATACACTTTTTTCTCACGCTCAAGCAATTGCAGACCCAGATAGGCTGCTCCCAAATCGCCTGACACACAAACCAAATCATTGGGCTGTGCGCCGTTGCGGTACACCACTTTTTCTTTGTCGGCCTCGCCAATGGCGGTCACATTTATAATCATTCCACGGTTAATGGTGGTCAAGTCGCCGCCGGCAAGGTCAAGGTTGTATTCTTCGCAAGCCGCCAACACGCCTTCGTAATACAAATCGAGCATTTCTACCGAAAAGTGGTTGGAAAGCGCAAGTGAGATAAAAATTTGTCGCGGGCGGCCATTCATAGCCAAAATATCTGAAATGGATGCTACCACGGTTTTGAAACCGAGGTGTTGCAACGGAAAATAGTCGAGGTCGAAATGCACGCCGTGCACAAACATGTCGGTGCTTACCAGGCTGTGGTTATTTCCATAATATAGCTGTGCGCTATCGTCGCCAATAAGTTTTAGCGAGCTGGCATTGCGTTGGTGAAATTTTTGGCTGATGTAGTCGATGAGTTTGAACTCACCAATTTCGGCCAGTGGGGTAAAGCTGGGATTGCTTTCTGTGGTCATGGCTCAGTTTGTAAAAAATGAGCGCAAAGGTAGGGCTTGGCGGGCTTACTCAAAAGGGTTGTAGGTGACCCTTTGTCCGTTTACCTTCTTTACAATAAAAGCATCGCTAAAACCCGATTTCCTCACTTTTTCGTACAGTTGTTTCGCTTCGGCTTCGTTGGTAAGCGCACCAATGAGCATTTTGCTGTAGCCGTTTTCCTTGTCTATATAAAAGCCAAAATCTGAGGTGCTCAGGTTGGGGTGGTAGTCTTGCAGGGCTATGAGCTGCACTTGGTAGTAGGTGCCTTCGTTTATATTTACCGCACTGCCACCCGCCTCGCCGGTTAGCACAGGTACTTTTTCGGTTTTGCTGCTGTCGTTGCTCAGCTCGTGGTTTCGCTCATTGAGCTTTTGAATTTTTTCGTGCAATTGCTCAATAAGCTTTTCCTGGTTTTCGAGTTTGGCAAGTTGCTCTTGGTAGGCTGTGCTCAGCGAGTCGATTTTATCTACGCCACTATTGACCTTGTTGCCACGGAAAACCTGGTAGTAAAGCAACAAACCCGATGAGGCAACAAACAAGATGAAAAAGACCCAAGTAGCGGAGGTAAATCCACTTTTGTTCTTCTTTTTAGGAAAAATATCATCAAAGGTTTCTTCGCGTTTGTTGGGTTTCAAAGTAGCTTCAGGATTGGTTATTTCCTGTTCGGTGAGTTCCGCTTCATCTTCTGCTTCTTCTTCATCAAACCCTTCTTCCTCTTCTTCAAGGGTTTCAAGCTCGGCCAGCACTTCTTCAATCTCATCGTCGGTTACATCTTCTACCGCCGGCAGTTGCTCGGTTTCTTCATCCCGTTCAGGAGTTTCGTCCGGTTCGCTCCATGCATTATTATCATCCTGGTCTGCGATCGACAATTCCTCGTTCAGGCTGTCTTCATCAGCATCCGTATCCTCAGTTGGTTCAGAATTGTGGTGGCTGTGCGGGTGTTCGCGTTCTTCTTCGGGCAGGTATTTGTTGTACCAAGGTTCTTCATCCTCAGGCTCCTGTGACAGGTCTTCGTTGGAGTTTGAACCGGTATCTTCAGCACCGTCATCAATTATTTCAGCACTGTCGTTTTCGTCAGTAGAATTGTCAACGGGCTCATTTTCTTGTTTTTCATGTTCGTTGGAGCGGTTTTTACCTTCTCCATTATCGTCCATGTTGTCTTCAATTTCGCCGTCTATCTCAAAAATATTGCTCATAACCAGCTGCTTTAGAGCTGTCGAAAATAGGTTTTTCTTTATAACAAATTGTTTCTTCGCCAGGTGCGAAGCAAGAAAAAGCCAAAAAGCATACCGCCGAGGTGGGCAAAGTGGGCTACATTGTCGCCCGGGTGGTTTTGCAAACCCATATACAATTCAAAAGCGCCGTAGAGCATTACAAAATGTTTGGCCTTGATGGGCAGGGCAAAATATAAGTAAATGGTAACATTGGGAAAGAGCATACCGAAGGCAAGCAAGATGCCGAAAATAGCTCCTGAGGCACCAAGTGTGGGGCTGTAAACGGTTTGGTACAAATCAACCAACTGGGCAGTTTGCTGATAATTGTTTGGATTGTGCAAAAAGCCCCAAA
This sequence comes from bacterium, assembly GCA_016124515.1. Classification (GTDB taxonomy): domain Bacteria; phylum Bacteroidota; class Bacteroidia; order CAILMK01; family JACPUW01; genus JACPUW01. Next base: position 16,664 of record WGNN01000150.1, on the reverse strand, counting down.
AGGTATCGGCACCCAGCGAATTGATGAAAGGCATGAGTTCTATATACTTGACCCCCAAGTGCAAGCTTGCCGCGCCCAAACCTGTAATCATATAATAGGTGAGAAAGCGCTTGCTGCCCATGCGCATTTCCAGCATGGGGCCAAAAATGAACAGGGCGAACATATTGCCAAAAATATGGCCGAATCCACCGTGCATAAACATGTGGGTGACCAATTGGTGTATCATAAAATACTCGGTACCGGGAAACCACAGGGCAAACTTCTCAACCATAAAGTCTTGAAAGCTCAGTGTGGCCAAGAAGAATATACCGTTTATAATGAGGAGGTTTTTTACCACCTCGGTGAGTCTCATATTCATTTGTTAAAATTTTTGCTCAAGTTCTTCCATTGATATCAGTTGTAGTGTAGGGTGTCCATCGAGAGCAAAGTACGGTTCTTTGCAAGCAAATAACTGGTCTATCAACGCCGAAACTTCGTTGCTGTTCAAGGTTTTTCCTGATTTTATTGCGGCGCTTTTTGCCAAATATTTTGCCATGTTATCTTTTAATGACAAGCTGTCACGGTTTTCGTCGGCTAAAAATTCGTCGGCCAGTCTTTTTATAATCAATTCGCTGTTTTCGTCGCTTATTTCTTCGGGCACCCCATTTACAATAAGGGCGTTGTTGCCAAAGGAGCCCATATCAAAACCCGCTTGGTTGAGTGTGCTGAGCTGTCCCAGCATTATTCGGTATTGAGCCGAGTTGAGCTGCACCACCTCGGGAAACAATTTTTTCTGCGTTTTGCTTTTGTTTTCCTGCATTTGCCGGTTGAAGCGTTCAAACAAAATGCGTTGGTGGGCGCGGTTTTGGTGCACTATAATCAAGCCTGATTTTATGGTGGCTACCAAAAATTTATTTCCCATCTGAAAGGGTTTTCTTTCGCCGCCGGCAAGGCTTTCCTGCTGCAACAAACGCACAGGGGCGGTTGGGTTGCTTGTATCTTGTGTGTTGGCACTTTGTTCGTACAAAGTCTGCCAGTTTTGGCGGCTCGGCTCGTTTTGTGGCCGACTCCATAGTGGTTCTTTCCAGCCTTCGGTTTTTGGCGCGGCTCCTGTGCTTTTGCCCGCATTGCCACTGTTTACTGGTGGTGGGTTAAACTGGAATTTGCTGTGTGGATTGTTGCTCATCCAGCGGTCTATGTTGCTGCGGTCTTCATCAAAATCAATGGCCGGCGCCACGTGAAAATCATTCAGGGCCTTTCTGATGCTCGATAACAAAATGGCATAGATTGATTTTTCATCTTCAAACTTCACCTCCGTTTTGGTGGGATGCACATTTACATCAATACGGCGCGGGTCAATTTGCAGTTGTAAAAAATAAGCCGGATAGCTGTCTTCAGCTATAAGACCTTCGAAAGCGGTAAGTATGGCATGGTTGAAATAAGGGCTTTTGATAAACCTTCCATTGGCCAAAAAGTATTGGTCGCCTCTTGATTTTCTGGCCATTTCGGGTGTGGCTACAAATCCGGTGATGGAAACGATTTCGGAACTCTCGCTTACCTCCACCAGATTTTGCTCGTAGTTTTTGCCAAAAAGCTGTACCACGCGTTTTTTAAAAGAGCCAGGTCGCAGGTCAAATTGCAGCTCGTTTTCTACAATAAGTTTGAAACCAATCTGCGGTTGGGTAATGGAAGCTCGGGTAAACTCATCGTATATATGCCTGAGTTCTACTTTGTTTGATTTGAGGAAATTTTTGCGTGCCGGCACATTGAAAAACAGGTTGCGCACCGTGATGGTGGTTCCCGTTTTGGTAGCCACCGGATTTTGCTGCAATACCCTTGAGTCTTCAATAATTATTTCGGTTCCCAGTTCATTTTGCGCTTGTCGGGTTTTCAACTCTACGCGGGCTACTGCTGCTATAGAGGCCATTGCCTCGCCCCTGAAACCGAAGGTATGGATATCAAAGAGGTCGTCAATCTTTTTAATTTTTGAGGTGGCATGTCGTTCAAAACACATGCGCGCATCGGTTTCAGACATGCCTCCGCCATTGTCAATAATTTGGATGAGGGTTTTTCCGGCATTTTGCAGTGAGAGTTGTATTTCGGTAGCACCCGCATCAATAGCGTTTTCTATCACCTCTTTAACCACCGACGCCGGACGCTGCACCACTTCGCCTGCCGCAATTTGGTTGGCAATTGCATCGGGCAACAGTTGGATGATGTTTGACATTAAATGCTGCTGTTCGATTTTTTGATGAACATGAATAAAAACAAGAAGAGCAATCCAAAACCCACGAGCACTTTTGCCAAGTCGCCACCCATGTAGTCAGAAAAACCAATGCTATCGGAGTATATTCCGTAGATGACCGACATGAGGCCAATAATGAGCAGAAATTTGGTGACTTTATTCGTTTTGCGGTCGGGTATTCTTTTGGCGTATCGCACATCGCGCAGGTTGCCAGCCACTTGCTCTTTGCGCGACAAAAACGCTCCTTCTTCTCTAAAACTTATGGTGCGTTCTTTTATATTGTCTTTGGCGTAGCGGGGTTCGTAGCCAAACTTGCGGTGACTTACCTGTTTTGGTTTTGAAAAAATCATGACTTACAATTTTACAAAGTTATGTTGCAAAAAACGGATGGCGCAAGGTTTGGGATATACCGGTTATGGATTTGAAAATTTGAAAATGGGGGAACCTCCATTCTCGCTTCGCGATTCCCTATCTGAAATAGCCCCAAAGGGGCGACACAATCCAGCATGGGGCAACGCCCCATGAAAAGACACAACCTAGTATAGGGTGAAACCCTATGAAAAAACAACCAAATCATCAGAAGCAGGTGAATTCATTCACTCGACAATCATCCATCATTCATAACTCATTCCCGTGACATGTTAGGAGTACATGTAGCCAATCGGCTGGAGCCGAGCGCCAAGGCGGTGTTCCTTTACGTCATTGCGGACTTGATCCGCAATCTTTTGAGTCGAAAAACCAATCATTAAACCATCGTACGACTAATTATTCAATGCTATTCCTGATTTTTTTTGGCGGCTTGGTTGCGGATGCGGCTCAGCGTCTCTTTGGTTATGCCCAAGTACGAGGCGATAATATGTTGCGGAAATCGCTGCAAAAGCAACGGATAGGTGTTTTCGAGTTCTTCCAGGCGTTGCTCGGCTTGCAGACTTATGGCGGCATTTACCCTACGCTGCAAGGCAAAGGCATGCTTCTCGTCCAACTTGCGGGTCATCTCGGCCATAGCAGGTATTTGCAGCATCTCGTTAAAACGATCCTTCTCTGCCACAAGCACTTCCGAATCTTCCCAGGCATCAATATTATAAATAGAGGGGGTGCTCATTGCAAAGCTCTCGCGATCGCCTACCCACCAATTTTCAATTGAGAGCCTAATAACGTGTTCTACCCCTTTGTCGTCAACACTGTATTGCCGCATGGCACCACTCAGTACAAAACCATGGTAGCGGCACACCTCTCCTTCCTGAAGAAAAAACTGCTTTTTGCGGTATTTTTTCAGGGTAAAATTTCGCGTGAGGGTTTCCTTATCCGCCTCGCTTAGGGGAGTCACCGAATAGTCTTGGATATATGAAAGAAATGCCTCGTACATCGTTATCCGTTTTTGGCCATTTGAACAATGCAAGCCATTTCAAAATCACACAGCGCTATTTTATATTTTGTCGCTTGGGTGTTTTTCGGAGCTTTCATTCGCATGACAACAAATGTAGCTACCCGTTGCAGAAAAGAAAACTTGCTGTTTATCCGTGCAATAATTTGTAAGGGCTTTTCACAAGTTTGTTGCTTGAAAATAACGGCATATTCGATTTACTTAAGGGCTTACACAAAACCAAGCAAAGGGAATAAATTGCTCTTGAAATGATATGAAAACAAGCAAGAGCCATTCTGCCCCTACTGCTTCAAATGTCAAAGCGGGCGAAAGTTGTGCGCCAAAAATCACTTTTGCAGAGTGGAGCACTCCTCTACCTTTGCAGCAAAAGATAGATTGCATCATGTCAGAATATAAAACCATTACACCGGGCACCATTCCTGTGCCTGAACTACACGGTTATTTGCTGGGCTCCATCAATCCACGGCCCATTGCCTTTGTGGCTACACTCGATGAAAACGGCAACCCCAACCTGGCTCCGTTCAGCTTTTTCAACGTGTTTGGTGCCAACCCGCCCATTATTGTGTTTTCGCCGGCAAGGCGTGGCAAAAACAACACCACCAAAGACACTTTTGAAAACATAAAACTGAGCAAAGAGTGCACGGTAAATATTGTAAACTACGCCATGACCCACCAAATGGTATTGGCAAGCACCGACTATCCGCAGGAGGTGGACGAGTTTAAAAAAGCCGGATTTACACCCATAAAATCAGACTTGGTAAAAGCCCCTCGCGTAGCCGAATCGCCAAGCCAAATGGAGTGCAAAGTGCGCGAAATAATAAACTACGGCGACCTGCCCGGCGGAGGCAACCTGATAATAGCCGAAGTGGTGAAAATGCATGTGAAAACCGATGTGCTGGGCGAAGACGGAAAAATTGATGCCCATAAAATTGATACCGTGGGCCGCTGTGGCAAACTTTGGTACACCCGCAGCAACGACGGACTTTTTGAAATTGAAAATCCGCGGGGGCACGACAACATAGGTTTTGATAAAATGCCGGAGCGTATAAAACACTCCAAAGTATTGACAGGAAACGATTTGGGCCAACTGGGAAAGGCGCCGGAACTACCTAAAAAGGATGAAATAACCGCTTATATCAAAGAACACGCCGAGCTAAAGAGCTTGCTGAATGAAGGCGATATAGAACAAAGACTGCACACACTTGCCAAAAAACATATTGCCGGCGGCGATATTGATAGCGCGTGGAAGGTGTTGATGGCTAATAAAGTGTAATAAGTAAACTCAATACATAAAGCCTTACGGAAGGCTTAACTGCATCTAAAAATGCCACTCATTTGTGCCAAGGTGGATTTGGCTTAGCAAACTACAGCAACACCACCGCCCATTTGGCAGGTATTTCTATGGCAATAGTTCCGGCTTCTGCGGCGTAAATATTTCCCGAAATCAGGTCGGTCATTTGCTCAGCAGGGCCTTTTATGCTATAGGTCTGCGGAGTACTTGCGTTGTTAAAAACCACCCTGATGGTTTCGCTGTCGTTAGTTCTTTCAAAACCAAACAACCGCAAATCATCATCGGCAACTATGGTTTTGTAATCGCCGGTTTGCAATGCCGGATGCGCCTTGCGAATGGCAATCATCTTTTGGTAGTGCTTAAACAGTTTCTTGTTTATCTCCACCGCATCAGGTTGGTGGGTACTTTGGTTGGGCAGGTATTTTTCGGGGCTGTAGGCAATATCGGGCCACCACATGGGTTTGCGACAATCAGGGTCGTTGCCACCCCACATGCCCACTTCATCGCCGTAGTAAATCATGGGCGCACCTACGTAGGTCATCTGCATAATTACGAGCAGCTTTTGCAATTCATAGTCCTCATCAGACGGCTTGCGCGGACTGTAATTGGGGTTTTCTGCGGCTTTTGACAAACTGAAATAGCTGCCCCAATCGCGGTAACTACCTATGCCACGGTTTTTTATATAAGAGCTTATGCGGTTGGCATCATGACTTCCCAAAAGGTTTTGACAAACGTAAGCCACCCCTTTCGGATACAATTTTCGCAGTTGTTTCAGCTTTTTGTCAAATTCGGTGGCGGGTATTTTAAAGGCATCGGGTTCCACAAAAAACTCGGTGCAGGTAAAAGCAAAATTGTAGTTCATTTCGCCGTCAAATTCATCGCCCTGCATATAGGGAATCACTTTTTCGGGCACATCCACAATCTCGGCAGTTAGGTATGCCTGCGGGTTGATGCTTCGCACCTGTTGGCGCCATTGTTTCCAAAAAGGATGCCCCACACAAAAAGCCACATCGAGGCGCCAACCATCAATACCATTTGCCGTGCCCTTACCTTGCGGGTTCATCCAACGTTCGGTTGCAGCAAAAATGTAGTCGCGCGGACCGGCCACGATGCCGTTGCTGTCTTCGCGCAGCTCGGGCAAAGAAGGCACACCCCACCAGCCTTCGTATGCAAAGTGGGTTCCCGCCGCCGGATCTTCATAAGATTTTACGGTAAACCAATCCTTATACTTAGAGTTTTGTTGGTTCTTTTTCAGGTCTTTAAATGCGAAACTGTTGATACCCATGTGGTTGAAAACTCCATCGAAAATTATTTTCATTCCTCGCTTGTGTGCTTCTTCAATCAGTTGCAGTGCCAGCAGGTCGGCTTTGGTCCACACCCAAGTGTTGGGTTTTGAAGGATCTTCGGTTTGCATCAATTGGCGATCGCCCGCGGGGTCGGGACCAAAATTGGGATCTATGTGGTGGTAGCTTGCCCCGTCGTATTTGTGCAAGGAGGGCGCATCAAACACCGGATTGAGATACAGAGCCGTTATTCCCAGCTCTTGCAGGTAGTCCAATTGGTCAATAATACCCTGAATATCGCCACCATATCGCCGCCGCAAAAGGTGTTTCCACAGCTCTTTTTCGCCATTGGCCTTTTCATAGTCTTGCAACTGAAACCAATCGCTTCCCCAGGGGTGTATATGCCATTCTTTGGGTGCTTCCTGTGGGTCGGCCCCTACAATATCGGCAGCTGTGGGGTCATTTGATGGGTCGCCATTTCTGAACCGCTCCGGAAAAATTTGGTACCAAACCACCTGTTTGGCCCATTGGGGCACAAACTCGCCCTTATTCAGCGCCTCCAACTCGGTTGTTTCAGCTGAATCGACTGTGGTTTCCATGCTTTCAGTTTGCGGCTGTTTGCCGGGTTTGCAGGCGCTCAGGCAACACATAAGACCCGCCGCCAAAAGCACAGGGCCACTCTTTAAATTCTTCATGTTACAGATATTAAGCATTGGCAATAGTATGACAGCTGAAAAGTAGCACCAAGTATTGGCATTGTTACATTTTTGGAAAAAAAGTAAGTGTATTTTGTACACTTAGTAAAAATTTTCTATTTTTGGCTCAATCAAAGTCAGTTAGCTCAAGCAGTTGTAAAGCAACAATGTTTGAATACAGGCTTTAACCATAGATTTCCAGTACATTTTTATAGCAAGTAGAGTTTTGTTTTAAAGCCGCCTCGAATCCCAACCGAGACGGCTTTTCATTTTAAAAAGCATGAATTGATTGTGACGAAACATATTCTCTTAGCCTTGGTGATGGCTTGTTTTGCGCCCATGCTTCAGGGCCAAAGCATTACCCGCATGGAACCGCCCAATTGGTGGACGCACATGCAGCTAAACACCATAGAACTGATGGTATATGGCGATGGAATAGCCGGATTGGAAGTGGCATTTGAAGGCGGTGGCTTGCGTATAAACCAAGTAATACAAGCCGAGAATGAGCATTACCTGTTTATAAACCTGAGCATTGATGAAAAGGCCGCTCCCGGCAAAAGGACTTTGTTGCTGAAAAAAGGCAGGAAAACCCTTTGCCAAAAAGACTTTTGGATTTACGAGCGTCAAATGAAAACCGAAGACTACCAAGGTTTTGGCCCTGAAGATGCGATTTACCTGATAACTCCCGACCGCTTTGCCAATGGAAATACAGCCAACGACAATAATGACCACTTGCTTGAAACTGCTGACAGAAACAACATGAATGGCCGCCACGGTGGCGATATTGAAGGCATTGACAAGCACCTTGACTACCTGCAGCAAATGGGTTTCACCGCAGTTTGGATAAATCCGTTGCTGGAAAACAACATGGAAAAATACTCGTACCACGGCTATTCGGTCACCGATTTTTACCAAGTAGATGCGCGCTATGGCAGCAACGAAGACTACAAAAACCTGGTAACCCACTGCCGCGAAAAAAACATGAAGGTAATAATGGACATGATAGCCAACCACTGCGGCTTGAACCATTGGTGGATGCAAGATTTGCCCTGGAAAAACTGGATAAATACCTGGCCCGAATACACCGAAACCAACCACCGGAAAATAACCATTTTGGATCCGCATGCCTCGCAACGTGACAAGGAAGTCTATCTGAATGGCTGGTTTGTGCCCACCATGCCCGATCTGAACCAGCGCAATCCTTTTTTGGCCAACTACCTGATTCAAAACAGTATTTGGTGGGTTGAATATTTGGAATTATCGGGCATTAGAATGGATACCTACTCGTATTCCGACCCCGTTTTTTTGGCCAAATGGTCAAAGACCATCATGGATGAATACCCGAATTTCAGCATAGTGGGCGAAGAGTGGTTTGCGCTACCCACCGAGGTATCGTACTGGCAGGCGGGCAAGCACAACGAAGATGGCTACCAATCATACCTGAAAAGTCTATGCGACTTTCCGCTTGAATTTTCGCTTGTGACCGCCCTGAACGAAGAGGAAAGTTTTAGCACAGGCCTTATAAAACTATACGAAATGCTGGGGCACGACTACCTGTATCCGCAACCCGAATACCTGCTGACATTTGCCGACAACCACGATATGAGCCGCATATATACACAGCTTCACGAAGACTACAACAAGTACCTGATGGCGGTAACTTTTATTGCCACCACACGTGGTATTCCCATGTTTTACTACGGCACCGAAATATTGATGAGCAACCCAAAAAGTGATGCACACGGCGAAATTCGCAGCGATTTTGCGGGTGGCTGGCCCGGCGATGCGGTAAATGGTTTCACGGGAGATGGCCTTAGCGAGCAACAAAAAGCAGCGCAAGTCTATCTGAAGCATTTGCTCAATTGGCGCAAAACATCGGCTGCGGTTCAACATGGCAAGCTCATGCATTTTGAAGTGCACGATGGCTTGTATGTTTATTTCAGATATACTGATAGCGAAAAGGTGATGGTGGTGATGAACAAAAACGAAGAAGAAACGCTTGCTGACTGGAAGGAATATGAAGAAATATTGCCCGCCAATGCCCGTTTGAAAAACGTGATGACCGGTGAGGAATTGCCTTTGCAGGATGTACGGGTTTTGCCGGCGATGTCGGTGTTGGTATTTGAGATAATTTGAAAATGTGCGGATGTGCGGATGTTTGGATGTGCGGATGTGCTAATAATGTAATCACTTGGCTCACTTCGTGAGTTCCAAATTCCCAAGCCCCAAAGGAAATTTGAAAACGTAATAAACTACGCCAACCCAGTCATGGTTTTGAACCCTGACTGGGTTATGTACTGCATTTCGAATTTGCAAAACAAGTGGTCTATTGGCCCGCTTTGGGCTTTCGGAACTACAAAAAAGCACCAAAAGGGCAACGCCCCATGAAAAAACACAACCCAATCATCAGGAGCGGGTGAAGTCATTCACTCGACCAAAAAGAGAGATTAGCGCAATTTTCAAACACGCCATCACACTCTCAATCAAGCGCTTTGAGACATTTCCTTATTAAATTCAAGCAGGAAAGTGCATATTTAATACCGCTTGAAGCCTATTCTTCTGTAAGTTGTGCGGAAAATAAACTCAAATGAAAGTCATATTTACGATTATCCCCTTGCTTATCTTTTTGGTATCATGTGGTTCTAACAATGAATCAAAAACCACAGCTGAAACCGATGGAACCAACTCAATTTCAAGCGGCAACGCAACCAACACAATGGATGAAGATAAGACTTCTTCACTCGCTGAAAATGAAAATGGTGAATCAACAGAAGAAGCCAATTCAAAAGATGAGGAAGAAGCTATAAGCTCGGTGGACAATGAGCTTTTATTGGCCCAAAAGGAGCAAAAAATTTTTGCCAACCGCGTAAGTATTGCTGCGGAAAATGTTTCGAAAAGACTTCTTTCAAAGTATGAGTACATCCTGACTTTGAAAAATGAAAACAAAGTATTGAGTGTTGTTCAGGTAGAAATAAAAGTTGATTTTTTAAGTAAAGACGGTGAGAACCTGGGCACCAAAACCATTAGAAAAAATATTACTATCAAACCCAACGGAACCAACAGCTTTGACTGGAGTATCGACTGGATTAATCTGGAAGAAGGCACCAAGACCTGCGAATTTTCAATTGTGAAAGTCGAATCAAATATTTCTGAATTTGAAAAAGCAAAAGATGTAAATGCATAATGATGTAATGTTTCCCGAATGTTGGGAAATATTCTTGATTTGTTATTGTGATGCTAAAATCTTAGTACAGAACTTGCTGGTTTGAAGCATCGCATCATAAAACCCGCCACTTTTTTATTGCAATAAAGTAATAAAATTGTTGAAAACAACTGTTTATGGAATATGGAAGTGGCAGGTTTTCATCCTAATAAAAAGAATAAGAAATTAAACTCCTGGCAAGAAGCTACAACTTGCCCCCCACTTCTAATTTTCAATTTGCATTTTTCAATTTTCAATGGGCATTTACAAAATAGAAGCGAATGGAAATTTAAGTGCTGCCCTAGGCTAACTCCCTTGCGATTTTCTTAATGTTTTGTTTCTGTTGTCCGGCATTGCTATTTTTATGCCATGATACCACCTGTTGTACCAAACAACGAGCGAGAACGCCTAAAAGCGCTACGAAAACTTGAAATTCTGGACACAGAAGCCGAAAGAGAGTTTGACCAACTTGTTGAGTTGGCATCTCAAATTTGCGGTACACCTATATCATTAATCAGCCTCATTGACGATGAGCGGCAGTGGTTTAAATCGAAGATTGGTTTAAAGGACAGCCAAACACCCAGAGACCTCTCCTTTTGCGGCCACGCCATCAATGAACCCGACGTGCCGTTTATTATAGAAGATGCCCATAATGACGAGCGTTTTTATGACAATCCATACGTTACCGGCGATCCATTTATATCGTTTTACGCGGGCGTACCAATAAAAACATCAGAAGGTCTGGCTCTGGGAACTTTGTGCGTTATTGACAGCCAACCCAACCATTTGTCTGAAGAACAAATTGCTGCGTTAAAAGTGTTGTCAAATCAGGCCATGAAATTGATTGAGCTTAGATATAAAAACAAGGTGTTGCACAGCCTAAACAATGCCCTTTCGCTCAAAAACAAAGAAATTGAGAGGTTTGCCCATGTGGCAGCCCACGATTTGAAATCTCCCTTGAGTTCCATTATTTCCATTATTTATCTAATAAAAGAAAGTAAAAATTTATTGCCCGATGAGGTAAATGAGCTTATTGAAATGATTGAAATATCGGCCACAAGCCTTTCTGACTTGATAGTTGAATTGCTGAGCTTTGCCAAGCTTGACGACCTGGCTCAGGCACCAAAAACCGAATTTTCAGTAGCTGATCTCAAAAGCGAATTGTTGCAGTTGTTGGTGGACACACGCAACCTGGAAATAGTATTTAACACGAGTATCAAACAGTTAACAACCAATAAAACAGCCTGTAAAAGAATTCTGCACAACCTTATTACCAATGCCATTAAATACAACGACAAGGCCCTTGCCCGCATTGAAATAATGGTGAAAGAAGACAATGCTTGTTATTATTTCAGTGTAAAAGACAATGGACCGGGAATTTCCGAAGAAAAGCAAGCAAGCCTTTTCATGTCGTTAAGTGTAGCCACCGAAAAAGACAAATACGGCAACCGCGGCACCGGCATGGGCCTGGCCAATATAAAAGCACTTTTAGAGCAGCTGGGTTGCGACATTGACCTAACAAGCCATGCAGGAGAGGGATGTAATTTTGCCTTTACGCTGCCAAAAGGTTAGTTTGTTGATGTGCTGATTTGATGATGTGCTGATTTGCTAATAATGAAATCATTTGGCTCACTTCGTGAGTTATTGATTATTCTCCGAAACTTTTGGTCACAAAGTGCACCAAGAAGGCACAAAGTACACAGCGTTTTCAATAAAAGAGTTGAACCAGACTTTAACAATAACCTTCAGAACTTGTGAATTCATTCTCTCGCCAAAAAGAATTTTTCAGATGTGCTTAAGTGGGGATTTGAATATGAAATAAACTACGCCAACCCAGTCAGGGTTTTGAACCCTGACTGGGTTATGTACTGCATTTCGAATTTGCAAAACAAGTAGTCTATTCGCCCGCTTCGTGAGTTCCAAATTCTCAAACACAATCCAGCATGGGGCAACGCCCAATGAATAGACACAACCAAACCATCAGGGGCGGGTGCATTCATTCAATTTACAATCGTCCATCCTTCATCATTTTAAAAGTGCATTTGGGCACTCGGCTGGAGCTGAGGGCCAAAAGTGGGCTTAACTGGCCGATTCATACCCACTTTGCGTGGCCTAAAGCACGTACTACAAGCTCGCGCTAACTAGGGGGAGTATATATCGCAAAAATAAATTGAATTTTTTCTGCATATAAGAATATTATACTTTTCTTTCATGAAATAAATCCTAGGTATATCATAATAACTTATATTGTAGTCAATCTTAGGCATTTTTGCAATAATTCGTTGCCCATGATGTAAGCGTTTAAACAGATTTTTTTCAACCAGAACCAATGTATCTCCTCCTGTATCTGGCACACAAATAATTAGACCATATTCATGGCTTCCTGTATATGATTGCCTTGGAATATGAATAAGCACCTTTGCTGATATTGAATCCTGAAAAACTTGAAGACTTGCATTATCATAACATCCAACTATTGTTTGATATTCCTCCTGTGTAGGAGCTACCATATTTCTCAGTGAACAGGAGCATATTACATTTGACACAAAACCCAAACCAAAAATAAATGAACTATGGAAACGACTTCTCAATGTAAACATGCTCATACTAATTCATTTTAACAGGGCCTTTCGGCCATCTTTGATATGGATAATAAACGCAAACACCTCCTAGATAATCAGTTATCATAAATACGAAAAACCAATTAATATCCAAATTAGACTTAACTTTAACCTCTGACGGAATTCGAATTAGACCACGAAAATGTCGTTTACTAAAAAACCAAGTTCGACGGTAGGATGTACACAAATATTTTCCTATACACATCACGGGTAAACAAATCCATCCTTGCAAAGTCATGGTGATAAAATAAGATTGATCGTTTGCCTTATATCCTTCCGACATTTATGCGCTTGATTTTATTGGCAATTTACGTAAGAAACTCAAAACACGGATGATAGACTTATTTCAAGACTTAAATGCATACAAATAAGCTACTGTGAAAGAGCGTATTAGGCAAAGTCGGCAATAGCCAAGCGCTATGATGGAGAAAGAACCATATGCTCTTTTGAACACTACCATCATCGCTTTCTCATTAATTTGCGCTTTTTCACATGAATATCCGTTAATATACCATATTCCCATGTTTCAATAATAACCAATTTTTTTAAACCATATTGCCAATCCCCATGTCTAACTAATTTACAGAACACTCTGGACACGGAATCAAAAATCACTACCCCAGAGCTATCGGTGCTGTGTTCAATTACAACTCCAATTATCGAATCAGTGATATAATAATTACCAATGATGTATGTATCACCGCTAATTCCATTCCCAATAAATTTAACAATGTCACATGTATCTCCAATTTGAAAAGACACATCAAAAGACCCAAAGACTTTATTGGTAGTATAATTAGGAATTGGAGGTAAATAAATTTGCCATTCTTTGATTTCAAGGTCGCAATTACATTGCGAAAAAAGCACCTGACAACTCAGAAGCATGTTTACTATTACTAAAACTAAAGTCTTAATCACATCAATTTGTTTAAGGTTAAATGGACAGTGGAGTAGGCGATTGAATTGGCCTTTCATTGATGTGTGTCACTCCAACAGTGACACGTTGAATTTTTACTTTTTTATCTAAACCATTCTCTCTTAAATAGTTTACAACAACATTTTTAACAAGATCATCAGACGCATCTCGCTCATAAACATTATTTGCGTTTGTTGAAATATTATAATCAATAATTAATGCCGAATTAACTTCATCATCCCTTTCCATACCATTAAATCCATACCTGTATTGCAAATCAGTGGTATCATTATACAGCGTATCGCGAATGCGCGAGAAAGATCCATTGGTCGCAAATAAGCCGCCGTATTTCATACCACCAAAAATAAGGTTGTCAGGCTGAGTTTGTTCATTTCGCATGCCCTGTTTTTACTTCGTTTCGCCTGCAAAAAAAATCTTTCACCGCACCTGCAACCCTTCGCCGCACAAATGCAATACTTACCTTGAGCAAACTATTAAAAGCATTAAAAAATGAAAAAGGTAATCCTGTTGGGCTTGGCCGCAAGCACTTTTATTTTTCAGGCCTGTGAGCAAAAAAGCGACCTTAACAATGAATATTATCTTTCTGACTACAATTACCCTTCCGACGGTAAATTCAACGAAATAGTAGAAAATCCGTTCATCAATACGGCTGATGAAAACACTTCTACTTTTTCAATAGATGCCGATGGCGCCTCTTATGCCAACTCAAGAAACTACATAAACCAGGGCGCCTTGCCCCCGGCTGATGCCATTAGAACCGAAGAGTTTGTAAACTACTTTGACTACAACTACGCGGAACCGCAAGGCAACGAGGCCATTGGCCTTGACTTTGACATGTGCGCCACACCGTGGAATGCTGACTCGCGTTTGCTGCGCATTGGCATAAAAGGAAAAACCATTGCCGACAACCAAATACCCAACGCCAACTATGTTTTTTTGGTAGATGTATCGGGCTCAATGAGCGGAAAACTACCCTTGATACAATATGGCCTGGAAAAAATGGTGGATGCCCTTGATGCCAACGACCGCGTGGCCTTGGTAACCTACGCCGGCGAATCGAAAGTGGTGTTGGGCACTACAAGCTGCAGCCACAAAAACGAAATAAAACGTGCGATTGGCAAGCTCAAATCGGGCGGCTCAACCAATGGCGAAGGCGGCATAAAAAACGCCTATGCATTGGCAGAAAAAAACTATATAAATGGTGGCAACAACCGCATAGTATTGTGCACCGATGGCGATTTTAATGTGGGTGTATCATCGCAGGATGAGTTGGTAAGCCTGATTGAAACCTACCGCGACAAGAACATCTTCATTACGGTGGTGGGTGTGGGCAACAACTACAACGATGGCACCATGGAGCAGTTGGCCAACAAAGGCAATGGCACGTGCGAGTTTGTTGACTCAAAGGAGCAGGCAGAACGGGTTTTTGCCCAAAAGTTATCGCGCATGCTCACCGTAGCAAAAGATGTAAAAGTGCAGGTAATTTTTAATGCCAATGTGGTGAAGGCCTACCGCTTGATAGGCTATGAAAACCGCCTGCTTGATAACGAACAGTTTGATAACGACAGCACCGACGCCGGCGAAATTGGTATGGGCCAAACCATTACCGCGCTTTACGAAGTAATACCGGTGGCTATGGCGGCCAAAACCGAAAGCTCATTTACGCTAAATTTCAGATACAAAATGCCCGAAGGTGTTGAGAGCAAAGAAATTAACAAAAGCTATACAGACAACTTCAACTCGTTTGCCAACGCCTCAGCCGAGACACAATTTGCTGCCGCGGTGGCTTCTTGGGCCCTATTGATGCGCAAATCGGAATATGCGGGAACAACCTCCTACAACAGCATAGTGCAATGGGCACAAGCCGGTCTTGCCAATGATGCCGATGGCGCCCGCGCAGAGTTTATACAATTGGTAAGGGCCAGCGAAAAACTTGAGCAGTAGCTTTTCTTTGGTCATTGGATATGGGACATTGGATTTTAGACATGGGACTTTGGACTTTAGAAATACACTTCCTTTAAACTTTAAACTCCAACAAGCCAATTTTCAATTTGCAGTTTTCAAGTTTGTAATTAAAAGCAACCTTACCTGATTCCCTTCCAGATTACTTCTTCTACACCCGCTTCTTTGGCAAGAAAACGACCCAGCACAAAAAGGTAGTCGCTCAGGCGGTTGAGGTAGGGTATAATGCTTTTGTCAATGGCCTCGTGGCTGTTGAGCGCCACACAAAGCCTTTCGCACCTGCGGCATACACAACGGGCCACATGTGCGTGCGAAACTGAAGGGTGACCGCCGGGCAGAATGAAATTTTTCAGGGGCGGCAAATCGGCTTCCATGGTATCTATGGCTTCTTCCAGTTCGCTTATTTCCTGCTCTTGCAGGTTGGGTATTTCCATTTTGGCCGAGGGTACCGAAGCCAGGTTCGAGCCCACTACAAACAAGGTGTTTTGCACTTTGTAAAGCAACTTGTTTTGGATATCGTTGGTGGTAAAATCTCTTACCAAGCCTATAAAAGAGTTCAGCTCATCTATGGTTCCGTAGGCTTCAATGCGCAGGTGGCTTTTGGGCACCCGCACGCCGCCTATTAGTGAAGTTTCGCCTTTGTCGCCGGTTTTTGTATATACTTTCATATCAGTTTAAGGTATCGCTTTCCACTACCCCATCACGCAGTTTCACCACGCGCAAGGTACGGGCTGCTATTTCGGGTTCGTGGGTTACTACTACTATGGTATTTCCGTTTTGGTGCAGGTTTTCAAACAAGTCCATTATCTCGTCCGATGTTTTGCTATCAAGGTTTCCGGTAGGCTCATCGGCCAATATGATTGCCGGATTGTTGATGAGCGCCCTTGCCACCGCCACCCGCTGCCGTTGTCCGCCCGAAAGCTCGTTGGGTTTGTGGTCCATACGGTTGCCCAGCCCCACTTGTTGCAGTTTTTCTATGGCGCGTTCGGTGCGGTCTTTTTTGCTCACACCGGCATATACAAGCGGCAGGGCCACATTTTCAACCGCACTCATGCGCGGTATCAG